>CAYGED010000197.1:0-2954 GCA_964348555.1 uncultured Coxiellaceae bacterium | reverse complement strand
GTGTAGCTAACCGGATGGTATTGTTGCTTTGCGCGATCCCAGGTTTTGACTTTAAAGATAATCGTGGACCAAGCCCCTTTTGTTAGAACCACTTTATCCAGTTCTTTGACCGTGGTGACTCCGTCTTCCACGTACTCAACGGTTATTTCATCGATTGATGACGCCATGCTGTTTCTCCTGAACTCAAGTGACTAAGAGCAGTTTAACGGAACTAGTTATCTTTTTCACGTGAACGATGCGACTTTTAAAGGGATGTAATGGCTGCCCGAATCACTTGGGCGGCTTTCGAAAAGAACCAGCTTTTCAACCGTGATTGAGAACGGCTCTATGGTCATTGGTTCAATCTGGATGGGTTCGCGGGATTTTGCCAACGTGATATGAGGTCGAAAGCCACGATTTTCTGAGGGTACGCCCAGTTGTCGAGCCACTTTGTCCAAGCTTGAAAAAAGCTTGTCGAGGCATGGGTGTTTCTCGACATGGGCGGAAATTATTCGAGAATTCAACGAAGGAAAGCCAGATACTTTATTGATATTAATTCTAAATTTCTTGAAATCTCGAGTAATTTCTAGAATTGATTGGCCTATCTGTTCGAGGGCGCTGGCTTCCACATTCCCTAAAAACCGAATCGTGAGATGCCAATTTTCAGGGAGAGTTTGTCGTACTGTGTTACCCAATGATTGCAACAGGGGCGAAACAAGCTGCCACAAGCGGGTGGACGCTGCTGGTGGCACAGGAATTCCAATAAATGTGCGTGTCATTGGGATTATAATATCGATAAAATAAAATCCATCCAGAAGGTTTTTTTGCTCATCGGTTTGCTATGGTCAATTCCTTCAGCTAACCCATTGGCATGACGATTGTCAGCAGCGCCATAATACAGTTTGTCACCCCTGTCTTCTAAGATGGCGGCTTCTTGTCCCCACAACAACGTGTCGTAAGGGCCGCCGAGATGAGTTTGATAGCCCATTTGTTGAAGTTTATTCAGGGTATCCGCTGAAAATGCAAAAGGCTCGATGAATATTTCGTCGGGCATCCATTGCATATGGTATCGTGGTTGATTAACCGCAGCATTAATATCCATGCCATAGTCAATCACATTTTCAATCGTTTGAACGATGCTGGTGATAATGGTTGAGCCACCCGCCGCGCCAAGTAAAATATAAGGTGTGTTGTTTTTCATGAGCATGGTCGGACTCATCGAACTCATGGGACGCTTATTCGCTTGAATGAAGTTAGCCTCACCTTGCACCAATTTAAAAAAATTCGGCAAACCAACCCGCAAAGTAAAATCGTCTAACTCGTTATTCAAGAAAAATCCCGTACCCGGTGCAATTTGGTTTGAACCAAAATAGCCATTAATGGTATAGGTCACGGATACTGCATTTCCTTTGTTGTCGATCACTTGATAGGCTGTCGTGTTTTGTTTTTCATTGCTTTCACCTTTCAAAATTCCTATCTTCGCTGAATTTCCTGCTTTATTTGGACTAATCTGGGCGCGAATTTTTTTGGCGTGGTCCAAAGATAATAATTTGTTAATGGGGGTTTTTACAAAATCGGGGTCGCCTAAAAATTGATTCCGGTCTGCAAACGCATATCGCATCGCTTCTACATTATCGTGCACAGATTGCGCTGAGTGAAACCCTTCACTTTCCAACGGATACCCGCCGACGATATTTAAAATTTCACAAACAGTGACGCCCGATGCCGGTGGTGGTGAAGTGATAACTTGATAGCCCCGATAGTGGCACTCAATGGGATCCATTATTTTTACTGAATAATGACTAAAATCCCACAGGGATAACACACCATGATTTTCTTCACTGGCCTGAACGATTGCTTTTGCAATAGGTCCTTCATAAAATGCTGTTGATCCTTTTCGACTGATCAGGCTCAGTGTCCAAGCTAATTGAGGCTGTATCAGCCGATCACCCATCTCATAAGGCTTGCCATTTTTTAAAAAGATGGCAGCAACGGTTGGATTTTTTTCAAACTCATTTGTATTTTCATGAAGAAGTTTAACGTCCGCGCGATTGAGAATAAAACCCTGTTTGGCCAAATGTATCGCCGGTGCCATCACTTGTTTCAAGGTCATGGTTCCATATTCTTTTAACGCCGTATTCAATCCCATCACGGTGCCGGGAACACCAACACTCAAATAGCCTGTCCATGAACTGGTTGTTGGATGACCTCTTTTGTCAAAAAAATCTTTGCTGGTGATGGCTTGTGGCGCTTTTTCGCGAAAATTGATGAAAATATTTTTTCCCGTGGTGAGGTGAATCAGCATAAATCCGCCACCGCCCAAATTGCCACAGCACGGATGAACAACTGCTAATGCGTAGCCCACTGCCACAGCCGCATCAATGGCATTACCACCTTCGCGCAAAATGTCCACGCCCACTTCCGTTGCGAGGTACTGAGCGCTCGACACCATGGCAAGATCACTGGCCACCGGAGGAAGGAAAGCCGCAGTTGTAAAAGCAGGGATGAAAAAAAACAAGTATAAAAGTATTTTTTTCATTGTCATCACTCAACTGTGTTAGGGATGGCTAAGTCACGAAAATTCCATAATTCGTGATCCATCATTTGACTCGGTTTAATATTTGAAAGTGCGTGCAACACATTGCTGGGCACCTTCGGATTTTCAGATGTCAGCTCATCCATCAAGCGCTTCATTCGCTTACGCATTAAGTTTTCTTGAGATCCGCACAAGTTGCAAGGAATGATGGGAAACTTCTGTTCCTGTGCGTACGCAATAATATCTTTCTCTTGGCAATAGGCAAGTGGACGAATGACGATATGTTTTTTGTTATCGGTTAATAATTTTGGCGGCATCGATCGAACTTGACCATTGTAAAACATTGACATCAACAAAGTTTGAATTAAATCATCCCGATGATGCCCCAAAGCAATTTTATTAAAATTATTTTCTTCAGCATAATGATAAATGATACCGC
>CAYGED010000196.1:0-2955 GCA_964348555.1 uncultured Coxiellaceae bacterium | reverse complement strand
GTGGTTGAGTTGAGTTTGGGCCTCGATCGTGCGCATGCTTCATGCTAGGCAGGCACTCTATCTCTGTCAAGCACTTATGGAATCGCATTGGTGGCCAATCTTGCCTGAAAATTCTCTCAAGTCACTTGTCAGGAGCCTGAGATTTCCGTAAAATGCTCGATCTTTCTTCTGAGTAGAGAGTGTGGTCTATGTATGCAATTATTCAAACTGGCGGTAAGCAATATCGGGTCACTGAAGGGCAAACCTTAAAGGTGGAAAAGTTGGCCGTTGAAACTGGGAAGTCCATCGATTTTACGGAAGTGCTGATGGTGGCGCAGGGTGACAATGTGCATATTGGATTGCCTTTTTTGAAAGAGGCTAAGGTCACCGCTGATGTATTGGATGAAGGTCGCGGGCTCAAGATCGAGATTGTTAAACTGAAACGTCGCAAACACCATTTGAAGCGTTTAGGTCATCGTCAGGGTTTTACCGAGATTAAAATCACGGGCATTCTGTTGGGCGATAAAAAATTAGAGGCAGCAAAGATTGAAACGCCAGTTAAAGTTAAAGCGGCAAGCAAAAAATCCGTGAAAAAGCCAGCAGCTAAAAAAGTGAAATCAACAGCAAAGGCAGAGCCAAAGCAAAAAACAACGAAAGCGGTAAAGAAAACCGCTAAAAAAACAGCGCGAAAAACAGCGAAACCTAAAGAGTGAGGGTGATCCATGGCACATAAGAAAGCAGGTGGTAGCACAAGAAACGGTCGTGATTCAAATCCCAAGATGCTTGGCGTCAAACGATTTGGTGGTGAGAATGTTCTAGCAGGAAATATTATTGTGCGACAACGTGGTACTCATTATCGCGCCGGGAAGAATGTTGGGATGGGAAGAGACCACACCTTGTACGCGTTGGTGAGTGGGAAAGTTGATTTCCGAGCCCGTGGTGTTAAACAGCGCCAATTTGTTTCTATCTTAGCGCCTGACGAAACAGGCTCTTAACATACATACTAGTTTCTACTTTTGGTATTAAGCCTTTTACCTTGCGCGATGGGGGATTCTCAAGGGGGAGAATCGCGATTCTCCCCCTTGAGTGCCGTGGCGCGAACTTGCTTCGCGCCGGCAGTCATAAAAGGAAACACCCAGGGGTGTTGATCTTTTTTTTAAAGAGCAATCAGCCGGTATCTAACGATGAAATTTGTCGATGAAGCAACAATCCGCGTGGAAGCTGGCAAGGGTGGAAATGGTTGCGCTAGCTTTAGACGCGAAAAATACGTTCCTTTTGGTGGGCCCGATGGGGGTGATGGTGGGGACGGTGCGAGCATTTATTTTGTGGCCGATGAATCGGTCAATACCCTCGTGGAATTTCGTTATAAGCGTTTACTTCGTGCCGAGAACGGTGAGTCGGGCATGGGCCGCCAACGCAGCGGGAAAAGTGGGGCCGATTTAATTTTGCCGGTTCCATTGGGAACGGTGATTTACGACCGTGAGACCGAAGAGCAGATTGGTGATTTGGTGAAACCCGGTCAGCGGGTTTGTGTGGCGCGTGGCGGAAAACATGGGCTTGGTAATGTGCATTTCAAAAGTAGCACCAACCGTGCTCCTCGCCAGACGATTCCTGGTGAAGCAGGGGAAAAGCGCGAAATCAGGCTTGAATTAAAGGTCCTGGCGGATGTCGGATTGCTGGGTTTTCCCAATGCGGGAAAATCGACCCTGATCAGTGTTGTTTCGCATGCCACACCCAAAGTGGCGGACTATCCATTTACAACGCTGCATCCACATCTCGGTGTGGTGCGTGTGGGCGAATACCGAAGTTTTGTCATGGCTGACATTCCAGGCTTGATCAAAGGAGCTCACGAGGGGGCTGGCTTGGGCATACACTTTTTGAAGCATTTACTCAGAACCAAAGTTCTTTTGCATTTGGTGGATGTTGCCCCCGTGGATGGATCGAACCCGGCTGAATCGGTTAAAACCCTGTTAGCCGAGCTTGCTAAGTTTGACCCAGCATTAATGGAAAAACCGCAATGGTTGGTGTTCAATAAAATTGATCTTTTGCCTGCGGATGACGTAGAGGCTTGTTGTGAAAAGCTCATCGAGGAAATTGGTTGGCAAGGACCTTACTACAAGATTTCTGCGGTTAGACAGTTGGGTACGCAGCAGATTTGCTACGACTTGATGAATTTTTTAGAATCTGAGTAGCTCGTGGGGTTACTGGGCAATCGTTTTGAGCTTTTGATGCAGTCGGCTTTTTAAGCGAGCGGCTCGATTGTGAGTGATCACACGCCGTCCAGCGACTTTATCGATGAAACTCGATGCTTCTTGGAAACCGGATTGAGCCGCCTTTTCATCTTTTCCCTGAATGAGCTTTAGCGTCTTCTTCACAATCGTTCGCACGGCCGTGCGTTGAGCGACATTGTGCTCTTCGCGCTTCTTGTTTTGACGTACTCTTTTTTCAGCTTGGCTCGTATTAGCCACGGTTTAACTCCTCTTTCCGAGAGGCGACACTATGCCGGTTTCTGGCGGATTTGTCAATTGCACAATTGACTGTAATTATGCTTATTCTCTACCTATCAGGCAGGGTGGTGTTGTTAAATTTGATATTTGGCGCTTTCCTCATTATTTTGAGTGGGGCATTACTTTGCAGTTCCACTCCTGGAAGATGGGCGCTTGGACATAGATAACAACCTGACCGAATTCCTATTTTCAAAAACCTAGACTTTCAATCTCATTTCAATATTCAGGTGACTTGGCGGGATATTGACTACGAATTTCTGCATCCTGTCGAGCTCTTTCTTCTAAAAGAGCAGATACTTTTTGATTAAGGCTTTCTTTCGGTAATGGTACTTCCCTGACAGAGTCAGGAAAAAATGATGGCAAGGGATACTCGGCTACAATTTCCGCATCTTGCTGCGCTCGCTCTGCCATAAGCGCCGATACTTTTTCATCCAGTTCTTTTCTACTCATTGGATTTTCTCCTAAAATA
>CAYGED010000195.1:0-2997 GCA_964348555.1 uncultured Coxiellaceae bacterium | reverse complement strand
ATTTAATATTTAATAATGCTGCTTAATACAATCCTTCACTTTTTTAAGGGTTTCTTCGGCAATCTGATTCGCTTTTTTTGCACCGGCTCTCACGATTGTTAATAACTGAGCGGGATCATTTGAATATTTTCGACGACGCTGATGAAAAGGCTCAAGTAGCGCGACCAATATATCCACCAACCGCTTTTTACATTCCACATCACCAATTTTTCCTTGGCGATAACGCTGCTTTGCTTCTTCAACCCACTCTCGGTCAGTATTGAATGTATCATGGAAAACCCACAGCGGATTATTTTCCACGGTCCCAGGATCGGAAGCATGTATTCGTTTTGGATCGGTGTACATCTCCATCACTTTTTTTCGAATGGTTTCGTTGTCGTCGCTCAAAAAAATTGCGTTATTAAGCGATTTACTCATTTTTAACAATTGACCTTCTTTTCCAGGCCCGGTCGTCCCAATGAGTCGACGCACTCTTCCCACTTTTACTTCAGGAATTTGAAATAATCCACCGGATTTTACGTAATCGGCATCTTTGCTGTGTGGATCAACACCGCAGTAAAGTTGATTAAACCGTCGAGCGACTTCTCGCGTGAGTTCTACGTGAGGAATTTGGTCTTCACCCACGGGCACAATATCCGGACGAAACGCAAGAATATCAGCAACCTGCATGATGGGATATAACAAGAATCCCACCGAATAATTATCACCCAGATCTTTATCACGAATTTCATCTTTAATCGTCGGATTGCGCATCAAGCGCGAGAATGGGATCAGCATGCTAAAAATGGCGGTTAATTCAAAAATAGTGGGGACGTCCGATTCTATAAAAATAGTGCTTTTCTCTGGGTCTATGCCCGCAGCCAAATAATCCAGCACAATATCCAGTGTACTCTGGCGAATTTCATCCGATTGATTGACGCGCGTCGTAAACGCGTGCGTATTCGCCAATAAAAAATAACACTCATAAGTCTCTTGCAGCACAACTCGATTTTCTAAGGAACCCACCCAATGGCCCAAATGTAATTTCCCAGTGGGCGTATCACCGGTCAACAATCTTGCGCGACGTGTGGCCTGTTGAGTCATTTCGCCATCATCATCGCCACTTCCTCAAGCACTGTCAACCACCACTAACATCAGTTACAATTCGCAAAATGGAACCTGCAACCTTACTCGATTTATTAAATTCACCACAACGCGAAGCCGTCAGCGCTGAACCCGGGCACTTTCTCGTCCTCGCTGGCGCCGGTAGCGGCAAAACACGCGTGCTGACTCACCGCATCGCGTGGTTGATTTTGCATCACCACATCTCTCCTTATAGCTTACTCGCCGTCACTTTCACGAATAAAGCGGCCCATGAAATGCGTGGACGGATTGAATCGTTGCTCGGCATGCCGTTATCGAACATGTGGGTAGGCACCTTTCATGGGCTCTCACACAGGTTGCTCCGTGCTCATTGGAAAGAGGCCGGATTACCCGACAGTTTCCAAATAATCGATGCCGATGATCAATTTCGGTTGATTCGACGCATTCACAAGAATTTAAATTTGGATGAATCAAAATGGGCGCCCAAGCAATCACAATGGTTTATCAATAAAGAAAAAGAAGAAGGTCGGCGATCGCATCAAGTGATCGATAACCACGATAACTTTTTTGTTGAAACCCTGCTTCGTGTTTACAAAGCCTATGAAGAAATTTGTCACCGCAGCGGATTAGTCGACTTCCCAGAATTGTTATTGCGATCACTCGAGTTACTGCAAAATAATGAAACCATTCGCTCTCATTATCAAGAAAGGTTCCAGCACATTTTAGTGGATGAATTCCAAGACACGAACGCGATTCAGTATGCTTGGTTACGCGCTTTTGCCGGTACGCAAAATTTCATCATGGCCGTTGGTGATGATGATCAATCTATTTATAGCTGGCGCGGCGCAAAAATTGATAACTTAAAACGTTTTACCAAAGACTTTCCGCATACAAAAACCATACGGCTCGAGCAGAATTATCGCTCAACCCAAACCATTCTCGATGCCGCCAACACCGTGATTCAAAATAATGAACATCGACTTGGAAAAAAACTATGGACCGAAGCAAAAGGCGGTGATTTAATCAGTCTTTATGCGGGCTTTAATGAGCGAGATGAGTCTTATTATATTGTTTCTTGCATCGAACAATGGATTCAGCAAGGCCGTCGCCCTAACGAAGTCGCTATTTTATATCGATCAAATGCACAGTCACGTGTATTAGAAGAACGCCTGATCGACCGACAAATTCCGTATCGAATTTACGGAGGTTTAAAGTTTTTTGAACGCGCTGAAATTAAAGATGCGCTCGCTTATTTGCGATTGATTGCTAACCGACACGATGATGCCGCTTTTGAGCGTGTCGTCAACACGCCGACGCGTGGTATCGGGAACACGACGCTCGTTACCCTACGCAATGCTGCGAAAAATGACGCCGCTTCACTGTGGTCCACGGCTGAGCGACTGATCCAAAATAAATTACTGTCAGCACGTGCCGCACTTGCGCTGCACGCTTTTCTCGAGTTGATTAACGGCATCCATTCGGAATCCGCAACAATGCCACTCATTGAGCAAACTGAACTTGTGTTAACTCGCAGCAGTTTACTTGAACACTATAAAAAAGACAGCAGCGAAAAAGGACTTTCTCGTCTCGAAAATTTAGAAGAATTAATCAATGCGACCGCACAATTCACACCCGATAACGATCTTCATTTACCACCACTGGCAGCATTTTTGTCTCAGGTTGCTCTCGAAACCGGTGAAGAACAAGCAGGCGCCAACAGTGATTGCGTGAACTTAATGACTTTGCATGCCGCAAAAGGCCTGGAATTTCCGCTCGTTTTTATCAGTGGCATGGAAGAAGAACTATTTCCGCATCGGATGTCCATCGACGAACCCAACGGCCTTGAAGAAGAACGACGCCTTTGTTACGTCGGAATGACGCGCGCCATGGAAAAGTTAATCCTCACTTATGCGG
>CAYGED010000194.1:0-3042 GCA_964348555.1 uncultured Coxiellaceae bacterium | reverse complement strand
TCGAAATCAATTGGGAATATCGTGCGCATTCGCGATGCGCTTAAAAAAAATGACGCTGAATTACTGCGATATTTTTTTCTGTCAGGCCATTATCGAAGTCCAGTGAGTTATAGTCCAGATATTGTCGACAGTCTTCGCAGTGCTTTGGAAAGATTGTATTTGGCCGTTCGTGGACTTTCAACGGATAAGTCCTTTAAACCCAGTGTTTACAGCGAGCGTTTTCACGAGGTCATGGAAGATGATTTTAATTCGCCGGAAGCTTTCGCCGTTTTATTTAAAATGGCGCATGAAATAAGTCGGCTACGAAACGAAAACCAAATTGAAAAAGCAGAGCAGGTGGCGAGTGAATTAAAACATTTGGCTAGCATTTTCGGCATACTTCAGAAAGATCCCGAGGTTTTTCTGAAAGGAGAAAAGGCTGAGCTCGATGTGGCAGAGATTGAGAAATTGATTGAAGCCCGAAATGCAGCGCGAGCAAAAAAGAATTGGGCCGAAGCCGATCGTATTCGCGATGAATTAAAGGAAAAGGGGGTTGTGATAGAAGACAGTGCGCAAGGTACGACGTGGCGGCGTACTTAGCCTGGAAATTAAAATTCAGTAAAATGCTCCCTCGCTAAACATCTTTGTGTCATAATGGAGCCCTGGCGAAAAGGAGGCGATGCTTGTTCAATCGGTTTAAGAAAATTCTTTGTTGTGTTTATGTTCTTCTGATCAGTGTGGCTCTCTTTTCTTTGAGCGTGCATTGGGCTTATGCCGAGACTGCTTCAAAAGGAGAGGCGTTTTTGTTGGATATCGATGGGGCGATTGGTCCGGCGACGCAAGACTTTATTCAGCGCGGTATCGAGAAAGCGGAGCGTGGCAATGCCAGCGTGATTATTTTGCGTTTGGATACGCCGGGTGGGTTAAGTTCGTCCATGCGAGGGATTATCAAAGCTATTTTATCGTCGTCTGTTCCTGTTATTGCGTATGTTGCGCCCAGTGGCGCGCGTGCGGCCAGTGCAGGCACTTACATTTTATACGCGAGTCACGTCGCCGCGATGGCGCCAGGAACGAATTTGGGTGCCGCCACGCCGGTTAGTATGGGCTCTCCTGAAAAGCCCACTGATCAAGAGTCGCATAAAACCAAACAAACACCCTCTGAATTAAAAGCACTGAATGATGCCAAAGCTTATATTCGAAGTTTAGCGCAATTGCATGGACGAAACGTGCAATGGGCCGAAAAGGCGGTGACGGTAGCGTCGAGTCTTTCCGCAGAAGAAGCGCTAAAAATAAATGTTATTAATTATATCGCGAATGATATTCCTGCCCTTCTTAAAAAAGCAAATGGTATGAAAGTGAATGTCATGGATCGCCCAGTGACTTTGAACACAGACCCATTGACGATTAAGCAGATTCAACCCGATTGGCGAACGAAATTTTTAACCGTTATTACGAATCCCAGCGTGGCTTACATTTTAATGATGATTGGCATTTACGGGATATTTTTTGAGTTTGCCAGTCCCGGATTGATGGCGCCCGGTGTGATTGGGGCCATTGCCATATTAATCGCATTGTATGCGTTTCAATTATTGCCGATTAACTACACTGGCTTGGCGCTCATATTACTGGGTGTGGCGTTCATCGTGGCAGAAGCGTTTTTACCGAGTTTTGGTGTGCTTGGAATAGGAGGCGTGGTGAGTTTTTTAATCGGCTCTATTTTTCTGATGAAAACAGAAGCCATCGCTTATCGTCTTCCCATTTATTTAATTGTGATCATCACGTTCGTGACGGTGGTCTTTTTTCTTTTGGTGATCAATTTAGCATGGCGATCGCACCGTCGACCAGTGGTGAGTGGGCGGGAAGCATTGATTGGAAAACACGGTATCGTTTACCAGAGAGATAAGCGAGTGTGGATTCATATCAATGGGGAGCGTTGGCAGTGTAAGAGTGAGGCGGCACTTGAAAATGGCGATGAAGTGGTCGTTGTCGATTTAGAGGGGCTTATTTGTATCGTTAAACCAATCGAGAGGAAACCATGATAATTGGAATAATTGTTTTAGCTGTTTTTGTTTTAATTTTGTTATTTTCCGCTGTTAATATTTTGAAAGAATATGAGCGCGGTGTTATTTTCACGTTGGGTCGATTTTGGAAAGTGAAAGGGCCAGGATTGATTGTTGTTGTCCCAATGATTCAACAGATTGTTCGCGTGCAATTGCGGACTGTCGTGATGGATGTTCCGAGCCAGGATGTGATCTCGCGCGATAACGTTTCGGTTCGAGTCAATGCGGTCGTTTATTTTCGCGTGATTGATCCCGAGCGCGCGATTATTCAAGTCGAAGATTATTTTGAAGCGACGAGCCAATTGGCGCAGACCACGTTGCGTTCGGTGCTGGGAAAACATGAGTTGGATGAAATGTTATCGGAGCGCGATAAATTAAATAAAGATATTCAAGAAATTCTTGACGCGGAAACAGATGCCTGGGGAATTAAAGTGGCTAATGTGGAAATCAAGCACGTGGATTTGAATGAAAGCATGGTTCGTGCCATTGCGCGTCAAGCCGAAGCGGAACGAGAACGTCGTGCTAAAGTCATCAATGCGGAAGGCGAATTTCAGGCGGCTCAAAAGCTGCGTGACGCTGCGGAGATTTTATCGCAGCAGCCGCAGGCTTTACAATTGCGTTATTTGCAAACCCTGATGGACATGACGAACGATAAAACATCCACGATTGTTTTTCCATTGCCGATTGATATATTTAAAGGCTTAATTTCGAAGGGTTAAGGCAGATTTTGTTGGGGTCATTGCGCGCGAAACGTACTGATCCATCCAACGTTGACGTTATTTAGAGTGCTTTTTTCTGCTTTTTTGCTGACTTGGATGGCTTTCGGGACCGAAAAGAACGAACCAAGCAAATACGGCGAATAAGGTTGGGATTGACACGATAAGTATTAACATAATTGTTTCAAACATTATTGAGTCCTCTTATAAAGCAGGTAGGTTGGGCTGAGCCTTCGCGAAGCCCAACAAATATAAAAATATTATTCACCAACGCTTTTCTTTGCAAT
>CAYGED010000193.1:0-3057 GCA_964348555.1 uncultured Coxiellaceae bacterium | reverse complement strand
GCAATCGCAAAGCTTAATAAAAAAACATCATCCTCGTGCGAAGGCCGTCTATAAAAATCAAGAAGAATTGTTTATTATCACGGCCGAAGACACGGGGATCTAAATTTGCGGGGCAGAGAAAAATTTATTTACAAAAAACACAGAATCAATTTCCATCCCTGGAGTTTGGATCCCGGCAATCCCTGCCAAGATGACGTGCTTTTTTTCGTCTTCCTGCACGAGAACGACCTAGTGTGTTTCTAAAATCAAACCTTGAAATTCAGAAAGACCAGTACGTGCCTATGAGATTTTTTACATATTAATCAGTTATACGTGTAACGGCCAACCTTCTAGCCTGCGCAGATGTATTTGCATAGCCTCAATGAGTTGATGGGCTATCATTGACTTTGGTTGCGAAGAAAATGTTTTTTGCTCACCGTCACGGAATAATAAAGTTGCTTCGCTCTGTTCTGATTCCAAACTGGAAATGTGATTGGCAACAATCGCATCCATGTTTTTTTCTCGCATTTTTATTTTTGCGCTCTCAATGAGATTATCAGTCTCCAAACAAAATCCGACAACGAATGGTTTTGTTTCAAGCGAAGTAATGCTTTTCACAATATCAAGATTTTCAACTAAATTTAATATCAGCCCACCGCCGGATTTTTTTATTTTTTTCGAGTTTGGCTGCTCCACACCAAAATCACTCACCGCAGCGGCCGCAATAAAAAAATCAACAGAATTGACCTGCACCATCACAGCACCATGCATTTCTGCAGCCGTGGTCACATTGATGCGATGAATGCTGGGAGACAAAGTCAATGACGTCGGCCCACTGATCACCGTAACATCGGCTCCAGCGGCCTTAGCCGCTTCAGCAAGCGCATAACCCATTTTTCCAGAACTGCGATTCGACAGGAAACGCGCGGGATCAATCGCCTCTTGCGTTGGGCCCGCGGTTATTAACACCTTAATCCCTTTCCATGCTTGCGCGCGATTGCTTTGCAAAAATAACTGGGCGAGTGTTTCTGGCTCGGGCATTCGACCGGGTCCATATTCCCCACAAGCCTGCTCCCCCACCTCCGGTTGAATCACTTGAATACCATGAGCCTTCAAGTTTGCCACATTTTTTTGAACAAAAGTATTTTCCCACATCTGCCGATTCATCGATGGCGCGACGATAATCGGTGATTGCGTTGCCAAACAAATCGTCGTCAACAAATCATTGGCATGGCCCTGCGCTAAACGCGCGATAAAATCCGCGCTCGCCGGAGCGATCAGGATAATATCCGCCCATCGCGCTAAATCAATGTGCGGCATTCCAGCCTCTGTGTCAGCGTGAAATAAATCCATCACGACCGGGTGGCCGGAAATGGCCTGCAACGTGGTTGGCGTCACAAACGATTGGGCCGACTCCGTGAGAACCACTCGAACCGCTTTCCCCTGTGCACGAAGCAAACGCACCAGCTCAACGCTCTTATAAGCGGCAATCGCGCCAGTAATTCCGATCAGAATGTTTTTCGACGTATTCATGCTGTTAAAATGGATCACCGGTAAAAATCTTCATTAATTAATAACTCAGCAATTTGTATGCCGTTAAGTGCGGCGCCTTTTCGAACATTATCGGCAACGATCCAGAGATTCAATCCATTCGGATACGAAATGTCTGATCGAATTCGTCCGATGTAAACCGCATCGGTTTGATTACCATGCACAACCGGCACGGGATATTCGTTCATATCCTCCATCACAATAATACCAGGCGATTGTTTTAATAAAGCAATCGCCTCATCTCGCGAAATCGGTTGTCGCGTTTCAATGTGCACGGCTTCCGAATGACCATAAAAAACGGGTACGCGAACGGCTGTTGGGTTAACCAAAATAGTTGAATCCCCCAAAATTTTCTGCGTTTCCCAAACAATTTTCATTTCTTCCTTGGTGTAACCATTATCTTGAAACACATCAATTTGTGGAATTAAGTTAAACGCGATCTGCGCTGGGAAAAAATCTTGCTCGACTTTCTGACCATTCAGTAATTGAGAGGTCTGCTTAGCCAGCTCTTCAACGCCATCTCGGCCTGCGCCGGAAACAGCTTGATAAGTGGCGATATTAACCCTCGAAATCCCAACGGCATCGTAAATGGGTTTTAAAGCCACGACCAATTGAATCGTGGAACAATTGGGATTGGCAATAATGTTGCGATTTCGAAAATCGCGCAATGCATCTGGATTTACCTCAGGAACCACCAACGGAATATCGTCTTCATAGCGAAATTGAACGGAATTATCGATGACAATGCAACCCGACTCACCCGCAATCGGAGCATATTTTTCGGAGCATTCCGCTCCAGCTGAAAAAAATGCAAATTGCGTTTTAGAGAAATCAAATTTTGCCACATCACCGACAGATATTTCTTTTCCACAAAACGTTACTTTACCGCCGGCAGAGCGTTCACTCGCTAACGGATAAATTTTTCCAACCGGAAATCGGCGTGATTCGATCAATTCGAGAAAAGTCTCACCCACCGCACCCGTCGCACCAACGACCGCGATATCATAAACAGATGCCATACAGCAAACTCCTCATTTCACAGCACATAATTTCCACCTCACAAACCCATCACGAATTTTGCGCTTTATTGCGAAGATAATGATCCATCAAAACCAAGGCCAACATGGCTTCGACGATTGGCGTCGCGCGAATCCCCACACAAGGATCGTGCCGACCCGTTGTGACCACGGTTGTTTCTTTACCCTCGATATCAATGGTTTTTCCCGGAATTCGAATGCTCGAAGCGGGTTTGAAAGCGACACTCACCAAAATAGCTTGCCCCGAAGAAATGCCGCCTAAAATTCCACCGGATCGATTCGACAAAAATCCTTTACGCGTTATCTCGTCACGATGCTCGCTGCCTTTTTGTGTCACCACACCAAAACCATCGCCAATCTCAACACCTTTTGCGGCATTAATCCCCATCATGGCACTGGCAATATCCGCATCCAATTTATCGAACACCGGCTCACCCAAACCAATGGGCACACCGGTTGCGATCACGTTGACTCGCGCTCCGATGGAATT
>CAYGED010000192.1:0-3064 GCA_964348555.1 uncultured Coxiellaceae bacterium | reverse complement strand
ACCTACGACCTTCGGGTTATGAGCCCGACGAGCTGCCAGACTGCTCCACCCCGCATCGATGTGGACCTATAGTATAGGCAAATAACCGAAAACTCAAGGATCAGACCCCACTTAAAATGAGAGATTTCAAGGCCACCCAGCTTCCCGCCATTTAATTCTCTGCGTTTTCAAGTGAAATAGGCATGTGAAATAGGTATATTAAGTAAGTGAGACTGGAAGGAAAATAGGATGTCCTATAAAGATTTTTTATTCGGTACGGAAACCCATCCCGCGTGGTGGAAGCTTGGGATCGTTGGCATTCAATACCTCATCGTTTTCATTCCACTCATCATTTACCCCATCCTTACCCTTGTTGGTGCATCGACATCTCCAAGCCTCATCATCAATACCATCAGCGCCTCTTTACTAAGCGCTGCGGTTACCACCTTTCTCATTGGCCGATGGCGCGGTTTTGGCGGCGGGTATTTTCTTCCAATCACTTCCGCGACTCCATTATTCGCCGCTGCTTTACTCGCGAAACAAACGGGCGACCTGGGGCTGATTTTTGGAATGAGTCTTGTCAGTGGCATCATCGTCATCTTAATGTCATTGGCAATTCGTTATTTAAAGTTTATTTTCAACATCACCCTCGCGGGCTTTATCACGATGCTCCTCGGCATTTGGGTTGCCGTTTTAGGTGTGGACGCCCTTTTCTTCCCGAGTGATTTGACCCCGCTTCTTTTTCACGCTCCTCAGCATTTAAATGATGCCATCAACACTAACCAAACCATCATTGGATTGATCGCACTCGCCGCCATGCTGGTCGTGCGACTTTCTTCGCCCAAAAAACACCGACTTTATTGCCTATTGTATGGCAGCGTCATTGGATGGCTGATCGCTTTGATCTTCGGTCAAATCGATTCCGACAAGTTATCGCTTCTACAATCCGCACCGTGGCTTTATTATCCGCACCCATTTTCATTTGTGGGATATCATTTTTCCACCCACTTACTTTTACCTTATATTCTGGGCGGCTTCTTAATCTCACTTCAGGTTTTTTCGATGTTTGCGTTAATTGATCTTGAAACGCAAGCAGACACCAACGCACTTAACCTCAGCCGTTGCAGCAAAGGAAATTTCACCACTGGCATCGCTTTGCTGGTTTCGAGTCTACTGGGCTCGCCACAAGCACCTAATCCCGCTGCCTTCGGCGCTCAATATGCCACGGGGATTTACAGTCGCCGCGTGGCTTATGTCGTTAGTCTTTTTGCACTACTGCTCTCTTTTTCCCCAAAGATTTCTGCGCTTTTTCTTACGATTCCAGCAGCCGTACGCGGCGTCAGCATCCTCTTTTTAGGGTCGGGCATGTTCATGGCTGGCCTCGAAGTGGTGACGCTCAACAAATTGAATTCGTATCAAGCCATGATTTTTTATCTGGCTTTATTAATTGGCGCAAGCTTCAGCATTATTCCGGAATTTTACACGACAACGACGGTTTGGATAAAAGGCGTTACCGACCCAACTTTTCTGATAGCCGTTGTAACGTTTATTATTCTTAATTTATTCGTTCTCATGCGTTCTAGGAAATCACGAAAATGACAAGACCCAAAAATTTAATTTACGCTGCTAACGATCGCGTGCCTTTTTTTCAATTACTGGGTTTGGCGTTGCAGTTCGCCGCCACCGCAGCCACCTTTTTGATTTTACCCATTATCATCATCAAACAAGCAAAGATTTCTCCGGCGTTAGCGGCCAGTTTCATCAGCATCGCCATGCTCATGATAGCCATATCCACTATTTTACAAGCGATACGATCTCGCTTTATTGGCTCTGGTTTTTTAGTGCCATCCACTTGTAACCCAGCGTACTTCGCCCCATCATTATTAGCCGTGAAAATCGGTGGACTTGCTTTACTGGCGGGTATGACGATCGTGGCCAGCATTGCCGAGGCTTTCTTTTCATTTGTGCTTCGTCACATGAGGCGGTTCTTTCCCCAAGAATTAGGGGCACTTGTCATCACCATGATTGGTTTTGAATTGGGCGCCATGGGTCTCAAGCAGTTATTTGTCATCAACACGAGCCTACCCAGCAGTGAAACTTATTCGACACAAGTATTGATGGGCTTAGTGCCTTTGCTGCTCATGTTTGTACTGCACATCTTTGGCAAAGGAAAACTAAAGCTTTTTTCCTTGTTAATTTCGATGATGGTTGGCTATCTCGTCGTGATTATTTTTGGATTTTTTGATACTGAAAACGCCAAGGAAATCCATCAAGCTTCCTGGTTTTTTACTCCCCACCTGGTATTTCAACAATACGCTTTCAACAAAAGCCTCATGATTCCATTCCTCATCACTGCCCTTGTGTGCGCCATCAAAGTGACGGGATCGTTAACCGCTTTGCAGCAAATGCAAGACACCGAATGGAAGCAGCCAGACATGAAAAACATCAGCCGCGGAATTTACGCAGACGCCACAACATCCCTTCTGGCAGGCTTACTCGGCAATATGGGCGTGAATACTAGCTCAAGCTGCATGGCTTTATCGATATCCACCGGAATTTCGAGTCGTTTTATTGCCTATCCATTTGCTGCCATTTTCTTTCTTCTGGCATTTTGCCCCAAAATCACATTGATTTTCCTTTATATGCCCACACCCGTTATCGGAGCCACGTTGACGTATTTAGGAACGGCATTGCTATTCAGCAGCTTTGAAAGCTTGCAACCGCTCATGACGACACCGCAACGAAAATACATCATCGGAATCTCTTTTATGCTTGGATTAAGCTACGACGTTTACCCAACTCTTTATCACCAATTGCCTTCAACCTTGCAAGCTTTTACAGGGTCTTCCATCGCCATCGCAACACTCTGCGCCTTATTCTTAAACTTTATTCTGATGCTTCGGTTTAAAAAAACTCAAAGCTGATCGACCAGTGATAGAAAGACCGCTTGATTAAAAAATCGCACTTGCGTGGCATCAATGAGAAAAGGTTTTAGATCCCCCAGTACTTTTTTAAAATCTGTATTATTAATCTTAGCTTGTAATAGTTTTTTTAAATCGTTTAGATCGTTGCATGATTTACGATA
>CAYGED010000191.1:0-3165 GCA_964348555.1 uncultured Coxiellaceae bacterium | reverse complement strand
GGTTTATATGGGCATTTGGACACGAAAGTTTGATCTTAAAGCAGCAAAAGAGCGCAGTGAAAATACCATGATCGAGTATTTGGGCATTGAATTCATTGAGATTGGCGATGACTATGTTACAGCACGAATGCCAGTCGATCATCGAACGCATCAACTGTTGGGGATCATGCATGGTGGCGCGTCCTGTGTGCTTGCTGAGACGGTGGGGAGTATTGCGGGTAACTTTTGCCTTGACGCGAGCAAACAATATTGCGTGGGTTTGTCCATCAACACCAGTCACATCCGTTCTATTCGTTCTGGGTTTGTTATCGGAACAGCGAAACCTTTTCACCTTGGGCGAAGCACCCAAGTGTGGGGCATTGACATCGTCAATGAAAAGCAGCAACTCATTTCCGTCAATCGCTTGACGCTTGCGGTGTTAGACCGAAAATAAGGGTCCTTAACCCGGGTTAAATCGCTAGTTCAGAGATACAAGCCTGTGTTACTATTTTAGCGTCAGTTCTGGGCTAGCGTGTTGATGTGTTGTGCTTATCCCAGAACCCAGCTTATAAAAACTCTGCTGATAGGAGGTATTGCATGGCCCAAAGAAAAACCGGAGGATTAGCCGGGATTGTCGCAGGTAAATCAGCGATTTGTACGGTGGGCTTAGAAGGTGTTGGGCTGCACTATCGTGGCTATGCGATTGAAGATTTGGCTGAACAAGCTTGCTTTGAAGAAGTTGCTTATTTATTGATCTACGGGAAACTTCCCACTAAAAAAGAACTGCAAGACTATCAGCATAAACTGATTAAGTTACGATCCCTTCCAGACCCGCTAAAAACAACCTTAGAGCAGATTCCCGAGATGGCGCATCCCATGGATGTGCTTCGCACGGGTTGCAGCATGCTGGGCACCTTAGAGCCTGAAAATCGTCAGCACAATCTCCATGATGTTGCCGATCGTTTAATGGCAAGTTTTCCGGCGATCTTGCTTTATTGGTATCACTTCCATCGCAGCAAAAAACGTGTTAACACCGAACTAAAAGATCTAGGAACAGCCGCCTATTTTCTCCACCTCCTCCACCAAAAAGAGCCTAATCCTTTGCAAGCAAAAATGTTGGATGCTTCGCTGATCCTTTATGCAGAGCACGAATTTAATGCCTCCACATTTGCTGCCCGTGTAACGGCCGCTACCTTATCGGATTTTTATTCTGCTATTTGTAGTGCGATCGGGACACTGCGTGGTCCTCTGCACGGCGGTGCCAACGAGGAAGCGTACAAGCTCATCACGCGTTTCAAAGATCCTGAAGAGGCGGATAAAGGCATACACCAAATGTTAGCCAATAAAGAGTTGATCATGGGATTTGGTCATCGCGTTTATAAAACCTCCGACCCACGATCGAAAATCATTAAAAACTGGTCTAAAAAATTGGCCGAAAAATTAGGTGACAAGAAATTATTTCCCATTTCCGAACGGATTGAATCCATCATGTGGAATGAAAAAAAACTTTTTACGAATTTGGATTTTTACAGCGCCTCAGCCTACGCTTTTTGTAAAATACCGACAAATATGTTTACTCCCCTGTTCGTGATGTCTCGAATTAGCGGATGGTCTGCGCACATCATCGAACAACGAGAAGATAATAAATTAATTCGCCCGATTTCCGAATACACTGGCCCCTCGCCCAGAAAATTTCCTCCAATCGAAAAGAGATAACATGCAAAATATTCGCCCTGAGTTCGATAAAGAAATTCAAGCTGTTGCTGACTATGTTTTAAATTACAAAATATCCAGCCAAGAGGCCATGAATACAGCACGTTATTCATTTTTAGACGCCCTCGCTTGTGGGTTTATGGCACTGGGGTATCCCAATTGCACGCGATTGTTGGGCCCTGTTGTTCCAGGTGCTGAGATGAAAAATGGCGCTTGTGTGCCGGGCACCGAGTACGAATTAGACCCTGTGCAAGCAGCGTTTAACATTGGCGCGATGATTCGATGGTTGGATTTTAACGACACGTGGCTAGCAGCTGAATGGGCCCATCCATCGGATAACCTGGGCGGTATTTTAGCGGTGACTGATTATTTATCGCGACAAAATAAGAAAAAATTTACGATCCATGATGTCTTGCTTGCGATGATTAAAGCACACGAAATTCAAGGGGTGATCGCTTTGGAAAATGCATTTAATCGGGTTGGTTTGGATCACGTTGTGCTCGTAAAAATAGCCACAACGGCAGTCGTGGCTCAGCTGTTGGGGTGCAATCGAGAAAAAATACTCAATGCCCTTTCATTAGCTTGGGTTGATGGGCAAAGTCTTCGAACCTATCGTCACGCACCGAATACGGGATCTCGAAAATCCTGGGCGGCAGGCGATGCCACCAGCCGCGGTGTTCGACTCGCGCTGATCGCCTCACTGGGCGAAATGGGTTACCCGAGTGTGCTCACGGCACCGAAATGGGGTTTTTATGACGCCACTTTCCGTGGTCATTCGTTTAAATTTCAGCGCCCCTATGGAACCTACGTGATGGAAAATATTTTATTTAAAATCTCTTTTCCGGCGGAATTTCATGCGCAAACGGCTGTCGAATGCGCCATTGCCCTTTACGATCAGGTTAAAAATCGATTGGACGACATTGAAAAGATCGTCATTGACACACAAGAATCTGCCGTACGGATTATCGATAAAAAAGGACCTTTACATAACCCCGCCGATCGCGATCATTGCTTGCAATACATGGTGGCTATTCCACTTATTTTTGGTGAGCTGACGGCCCTTCATTACGAAGATAAATTTGCAAAAGACCCGCGCATTGATCGATTGCGTGAAAAAATGGAGGTCATTGAAAATCCACCATTCACCAAAGATTATCTCGACCCAGAAAAACGGTCGATTGGTAATGCTATCCAAATCTTCTTCAAAGACGGCACAAAAACCGAAAAAGTATCGATCGAATATCCAATTGGGCATCGTCGTCGCAGAGACGAAGGAATTCCACTCCTACTCGAAAAATTCTCCCGCGCCGTTTTCGCGCACTTTAGCCAAGAACAAGCAGAAAAAATTCTCACACTGTGCGACAATAAAAATCAATTCGATCAAACGCCCATAGATGCGTTTGTAAACCTAACCCGGAAGTAAGTAGCCCGTATGAAGCGAAGCGGAATACGGGATTTATAGATTCACCGTAA
>CAYGED010000190.1:2928-3194 GCA_964348555.1 uncultured Coxiellaceae bacterium | reverse complement strand
CCAATACTGCCAGCGCCTTGTAAAATTACAATGTCTTCCGGCTTCAGAACGTCAACCAGCACATTTTGCAGTGCATCCAGCGAGGGCACATAAATCGATTTATCTTGATGGTTGCTCCCTATCGCCTGCAATAACGCTTTAGAATCAACGCCAGGGATGGGAGATTCACCCGCAGAATAGATATCCAATAAAATTAATAAATCAGGTTCTTTTAACACGGAAGCAAAATTAGACATTAAATCACGAGTTCGCGTATAACGATGTGG
>CAYGED010000190.1:0-2918 GCA_964348555.1 uncultured Coxiellaceae bacterium | reverse complement strand
TGTGGCTGAAAAACAAGTACGATACGACGATTTGGCCAGACCGACTGTGCTGCAGACAGTGTCGCTTTTATTTCATTTGGGTGATGACCGTAATCCTCAACGATAATGGCATGACCATCACGTAAGTTTATTTCACCGTGTAAATGAAATCGGCGATCCACACCCGCAAAATCACTCAGCGCTTTGGCCATTGTTTTCAGATCGATACCATTAATCTCACCAATAACGAAAGCGCTGGCTGCATTTAATGCATTGTGTTTCCCCGGAACTTTCAATTTTATTTGAGTGGGTTCTTTAATGTTCGGAGAATGTATATTAAAAATGGTGTGTAATCCATCTTGAACATAATCCGTGATTCGATAATCCGAATTTTTTGAAAAGCCATAAGTTAGAATTTTTCGCTTTATTTTCGGAAGAATTTCACGATTGACAGGATCATCTTCACAAATTACCGCCACGCCATTAGTCGACAGCTGATTTACAAAAATGATGTAGGATTTTTTTAATTCTTCAAAATCACCGTTGTAAGTCTCTAAATGATCTGCATCAATATTGGTGATAATGACATTGGTCGGATGCATAAATAAAAACGAAGCGTCACTCTCATCTGCCTCAGCGATAAAAAATTGACTCTCACCAACACCGGACGGACTTTGTAAATCTCGAAGCACTCCACCCACCATGAAGGTGGGGTCTTTTTTTGCTGTCCGAAAAAGATGAACCAGCATCGCAGTGCTAGTTGTTTTTCCATGCGCGCCAGCAACAGCAATCCCGTGATAAGCTGACATGAGTTCCGCCAACATCCGTCCCCGAGAAATCAATTTCACATTCGACTTCTCAGCAAGCATTCGTTCAGGATTTTCTTTTGAAATAGCACTGGAATATACCGCTAAATCAGCCTCCTTCACCAAAGGCTGATGATGATCAAATACAATTTTTGCGCCTAATTTTTGCAATCGATCGGTGTTTTTGTTCGGTGAAATATCGGAGCCAGTGACCCAATAGCCCCGATTCAACAATATTTCTGCGAGCGCACTTACCCCAATTCCACCAATGCCCAAGCAATGAATGCGTTTTATTTTCTTATCATCCAATATCATGTTCGCTCCCATATTCTGAGCTGATTTTCTCGCATTCCGCAATGACGTGATCAGCCGCTTTAGGTTGTGAAAATTGACGCGCAGAAATCGCCATCTCTAATAAACGGTTACGATCATGTGAAAATTGCTGAAATAATTCGATGAGCCGCTCTTTAGTTAATAAATCTTCCGTAACAATAACCGCTGCACCGGCCTGTTCTAACTGACGGCTATTATGAAATTGATGATTATCCACAGCAAACGGGTATGGCACAAAAACACTGGCGACACCAACCGCTGCGATTTCACTTACCGTCAGCGCGCCAGCTCGGCAAATAATTAAATCGGCCCAAGCATAAGCAGACGCCATGTCTTGAATAAATGGCGCGACCTTCGATTCAATCGGAATTTTCTCATAAGCAGCTTTTACCCGCTCATAATCAGCCTGCCCAGTCTGATGCCAAACAATTATTTCATTTTTCTTCGGATAATCATTGAGAGCGGATAACATTCGCTCATTGAGCGGCCGTGCACCTTGGCTACCGCCCAAAACTAAAATACGCAGCGGGCCCAACCGCTCCGCCAATCGTTCCTCCGGAATCGGAACACTGATTAACTCTTTTCGAACTGGATTACCCGTTGTAATCACATTAGGCTGATGAGGGAAAGTATTCGGAAATCCTTGCAATACAGACTTCGCCATTTTAGCAAGAAATCGATTCGTTAATCCCGCAATCGAGTTCTGCTCATGAATCACCAACGGAACTCGGGAAATCCATGCGGCAATGGCACCCGGTCCAGAAACATATCCACCCATACCTAAAACGACATCGGGTCTTAGCTGACGAATGACCAAAACCGCTTGCCAGACAGCGTAAAGCAAGCGGAAAGGCATTGTTATTTTCCTTAACCATCCTTTTCCACGAAGCGCTTTTATTGAGATAAAGCTGATGGGAATATCATTTGGAACAAGCTGCTGCTCTAAACCACCACGGGTGCCCAACCAATGAGTCTCAATACCACGCTCACGCAATGCACGAGCAATCACGAGGGCAGGAAAAATATGCCCTCCTGTTCCACCCGCAATAATTAAAAGTCGTTTCATGCCCACCACGCGCTTGCTAGTTTTAACGTCAGCTATTGTCAACAGGCCCACGTGTTTTTCGAAATAAATACCCCGTGGCAAGCCACGGAGAAAAAATTTTCGCTTATCCGCTTATCCAAAACCCACGCTAATTTTAGCACTATTACCCCCTGACTCATAGGAAACACGCAACATCAAACCGACCAAAACACAATTCATTAACATGCTGCTACCACCATAGCTAATAAAAGGTAATGTAAGCCCTTTCGTTGGCATGAGTCCGGTATTAACCCCAATATTAATAATGGTTTGTAATGCGATCCAAAGCCCCAAACCGAATGATAGATAATAAGAAAATAAATCTTTTTTCCGCTCCGCTTGTAAGCCGACAATAAAAATTCTCCCGATTAATACGGCAAAAAGTGCCAGTATCACCACGACTCCCATCAACCCCAACTCTTCAGCGATAACCGCAAATAAAAAATCGGTATGTGCCTCTGGCAAATAAAATAATTTTTGCACGCTATTACCCAGCCCAACACCAAACAAACCACCGCGACCAAATGCAATCAGCGACTGAGTCAGCTGATACCCCGAACCAAACTGATTATTCCACGGATTCAAAAAGCTGGTTAATCGTTGCATTCGATAGGGTGAAAGCACCGCCAATAAACCCAACAAAACCGCCACTAACATTGCCAAAACAATAAAAGGCCAAACACGAACACCCGTGATAAATAAGAGCATGAGATACG
>CAYGED010000189.1:0-3196 GCA_964348555.1 uncultured Coxiellaceae bacterium | reverse complement strand
ATCTCGTTCAACTATTACCCCTACAACTCATTCCAGGCCTTCAGCGGCCGCCTCCAGAGCGTAAATGGCGCGTCGATACCCTAAAAATTGGCTTTATTTTGACTAATGATAATTTTTTAGGCTGCTATACTTTTTAAGTCGATCAAAACGAAAGTGGAGAAACCACCATGGAAACCATAAAGAGCCGTTTGATGCTTGTGTTAGCAGCAGCCCTAGGGCTTTGCTACTCAGTGCAATCGCTCGCCACCCTTTGCCCAACGCATTTCAATCATGATCAGAATGGGTACTGGACTTCCAACGAGCATCCAGGTTGGAAATCACATCGCCCAACAAATGCAAACGTCACCCTAGACCCCAAAGATTTTGGCGGGGCTGTTTATTCACCGCAAAAGAAACGAATCGCCTGTGTCTACAAAGCCAGTGATGGTAACTGGGTCGCTTTATTATCCAGCATTTACCATCCGTTTAATGAAGATGACTTAACGGGCAAAGGTTGGGAATTTAGCCAAGAACACAAAGACTACATCTGTGGTCAGCCAAAAAGCGGTATTTACGACTGCGACTTCAAAGTCATTAAACAATAGTAACAAGTAAGTAGTCAGTAGCCCGTATGAAGCGAAGCGAAATACGGGAAATTAAGAAATTAAAAGGGTGGTGGCAGTGGTTGATTGGGCTTATTCTTCGTTTCATCGCTATGTGAAACGGGGTCTGCTGTCGGAAAATTGGGGCGGTATCGGGGAGGTCATAGGGATGGGGCCAATTATGGAGAATAAATCCAAAAATCCCGTATTCCGCTTCGCTTCATACGGGCTACTTACTAATTTCTTTTTAACATTGCCTTGATGTCTGCTGAGCGGCTCGTGATAATGCTTTTATAACTTCCGTAACAAACCAAAAGCGCGCCGAGAATGGTCACCGGGGTGATGATCTCATTCCAAAATACCCAGCCGAGAAATGCCGAAAACACAACGCCACTCGCGCTCGTGATACTCAATTGATCGGCAGGCCCTAAACGAAAGCCCACATTAATTAAATACTGTTGAATAAACATCAACACACCATTCATCAGCAAAATACCACATTGGAAAAGCGAGGGCGTTTTCCAATAAAGAACAGCGAAAGGCAGGGTTACGAAAGCGGATACGAGAAAATAATAAGCGGGCATGCTTTGAGAATTTTCGGTTTGGGTCAGCTGTCGAGTGCTCACCATCGCAACTGCCATACAAACGCTCGAGCCAATCGCCAACATGGACCCAACCGTAAAAACATGATGGTCTGGCATTAACACAAACACCACACCCAACAAGCCGATCAAAATACCGGAATAAATTCGCCAACTGATGGGCGTCCCCATCCACAGCAAGCAAACCAACGGCACCCACAAAGGACCCATGTTTGACAATAGGGTGACATCCACCAACGATGAAGTTTTCAATGCCGCAAACATACCAAAACAATAACCCAAACCCGATAAGGCACGAAAAATCAACAACCCCTTTCGTCGGCTTTTTAACAGTGCAAGGCGCGACTTTAGGATATTGGGGAATAGCATCAAAAGGCAAAGCCCGTATTGAATAAAGACAATAACGACGGCAGGGTAAGCCATTCGTATTGACTTAATCAACGCATTTTGAGAAGCGCCAATCATAAATGCCATGATTAAAATCAAGGCGCCTAGTTTGACATTTCCTACTCTTTGATCATTCATCATGGATGTTCCCAACTTAATGGCGAGCCCGCATCCGTTGAGGCCGCTCGGCTTAATTCCTGATCATGAACGTGACTGCCTGAATTAAATAATGCATGCATTTTACTGACCTGCCCATGCCCCAAGTAACCCAAGCGACTGGAAATCTTGCCAACCATTTCTACACAACGATCCCGCTGAGTCGATACACCATCGGGGTGAAAAAATTCATTCGCCGACGTGATGAGTAAATTCAGCAAATTCTGCACACCAAAACGACGAACAATCGCTGGTGCGATCGCAGTCGGAACGACCAAGAGCCACATGAGCGCCCTCATTGAGCCTTCCGCTTGCAGCGCAAAATTAATTTGAACATATAACAATGATGAAGCTGAAATAGGTCCAAATAGATCACCCAATCGATTAGCCCATTGGCGAACGCGACGTAAGCTGCTCAGCCTTTGGAAATGGCCTTTTGCTGTTATTGCGTGCTCTGTTTTCTCCGCCGCCAAAGCGCCATTCGCCAAATAGGACATTAAACCCACAAAAACCGCTAAACTTTTATTACTCCACCATTTGTCTGCATATTCTTCTGCAACCGCGTAATAAACATAGGCGCCTGATAAACCAAAGAGTAGCGCAAAAATCCGTGCAATCGGTGAAGTGCTTTCCACTAAGCTTATCGTCTCCCAGTTGGAATGATCTGCCTGCATATCACCTAACGCTTCCACTTTAGTGCTTACCTGATCATCAGAAATTAATGTGCCAGATAAATCTTTTATTTTTTCATCGTCCGCCTTTTTAATCGCTTTCGATATTGTTGACAATTGCGCAAGTAACTTTTTTCTTTCATCTTGATCTCTTTTGCCTAGGGTCAACCAATTCCAGCAACGATCCAGTAATGCCGAAAAAGGGCCGGAGTTTAAAAAATAAGGAGCCAAAAAGGAACAAGGAACAATAAGCCAATCCAACCACAGACCTGTTGGATACTCAAGCGTCAACGCGAGTTGGGGTATAGCCCCCGCAGACGCAATGAAAAAATAATGGAATACATCCATAGCGATTCGCGCGTTTTTTGCTTTTGGGTTTATCACTTCAGCATCGTAAGATTGCTTGGGTCTTGCGAGCTCACGAAATCGCTCCATACCCGCAATCGAACAAAGCCCGACTACCGAAATCGTGGTTATCACACCAAAAAAAATACCAAAAGCCTGAGACGGCCATTCACCCTCATCATCGAATGAGGCATTAATCATATTCCAATTCTTTAAAATCTGATTGATCAGGTGCACGAAAGTGATGCCAAACTCTTTTCCGAGTGGATACATGACGTAAGAACCTAAGGCGCCTACTCCAAAACCAATGTATCCTGCCAGCTGTTCCAAAAAAGTAGGTTGCGGTGGATTAAAAACACGGTTCTGAAGCCATTTTTCCATTAGCCCAGCTTCATCCGAGGCTCCTGAGTAGGAAGTGACCGTTGAGAGTATCAACGGTTTTTCTTCTTCATTT
>CAYGED010000188.1:0-3210 GCA_964348555.1 uncultured Coxiellaceae bacterium | reverse complement strand
CGGATGCATCACGATGCTTCTCATCTGAAAAGTCAACTGGCCTGCGCTGATCATGCGCACCCACCGTCCATAGAGTCGCGCTCCAAGTTTGTAACAACTGGTTGTTATTTTGAATCATTTGCTGTTGAAGTTGAGTGAGTTTATTGACTAAGTTTTCAAGTTCTTTTTGCTGTTCTTGAATACCAGCTTCTTGGGTATCTTCTCCCGTCTTGCTAAATACAGCACGCGAGAAATCTAAATATCCCTTCTGAAAATCAATCTGCGCTTGCAATCGGTTAATTTCGTTTTGTAGCTCTTCGTTGGTCCGCATCAATAAACCCTATCACTCATGATTTAGCGTTAAGTTAGCACAGTTCTGTACTCTAATGAATACCAATAAGATTAAACTAAGATTAAGAAAGGCTAAAAATGAGGTGGAATCGATTATTTGACGAAATGGAGACGGTAGTATCGTGTTAACCAATCGATGGTTTCGATCGATTTATCAAACGGTAGGGCCTCATAGGAATTGGATTTGAATACTTTATCCGCATAAGCATGAGAAATAATAAAAGCGCTGAACTCGGCCTCATCCAAGCCTTGGCGAGCTACCCAACTTTGCAATTGATTGATCTCTTCCATTTGATGACGTTTCGCAAAATCTCGAATGGTCTCCTCCACTTCGTGGCGAGCGATGTTGACCGGATCACTTTTCATGCACCACTCGATCGCCAACCACAGCAAACTATATTGATCAATCAAAAACTGATGCGCTGCCTCATCAATTGAAAATAAATACGTCGTCCAACGTTGGTATTTATTAAATTCTTTTTCAATATCCGGGCATTGGCTTAAATAACCACAGGCCCATTGAGCAATCAACGCCAGTTTTTCATCCTGTTGAAAAGACTCAAAACAAGGATGAACAGCAGCGTTAAGATGGCTGGCTTGATCAAGCCGAACGTAATCATCCATACAAGCCAGCGTGTACGTTAACTCACTCAACAGATGAAACGAAGCCGGGTAACGCTTTGAAAAACGTGACAGCGATTTTTCGGTGTCCGACAGTGATTCGTGGTGTGTTTTTCGCAATGAGGTGTTCGCATATTTCTGCAATCGTCGAATAAAAATGGATGGTTGAACCATTTCCATCGGCTTACTGTCGGCTTTCACAAGCGGTAACGCCTTTACGTATTCTAAGGCTTTCACGGCATCCAGCGCTTTTTGATTGACCGTATTTGCCTGACACCACTTCACTTTAGAAGCGAGATCTTTATCCAAACCACTAAAAATCACTTCCCAGGTCCGATCAGGATAAAATATCTTTTTCGCCACACCAAGAATCTGATTTTCTTCTTCGGTTGTGATGATTTTCTCTCGCACTGCTTTTTTCAGTGTCTCGCGAACATTAACCATCGCCTCATTCAGCGGGTGATAACCAGATTGTTTTGGCGCGTGCAAAACAGCCACTTCATCGTCATCTTCATATTCACCGCTGTGAAAGCGCTCAAAAATTTCGCCCACCCCTTCCATTCCAAAATAATTTAATTCAGATGCTCGTAAAGCACCCATGCTGGCCGCACCGATGACACGACACCCTTGTGACAAAGCAACCAAAATCTCTTTATGCCACACGGCTGCGGATCGTTCATAATAACCATCGATAATAACAATCGTGCTTGGCTTTTTCTCCAAAGACAGCAACCGCAAAATATCCCCGCACTGAACCGGCGGATGATAAATCGCTCGTGGCAGAATTTCTTTTGCGCGATCACGCGATAATGTTGGCCCTAAAAATACGTGTATTGTCATTAGCGCACCATCCTGTGAGACCGCCAATCCATTTTAAGATTTGGAACCAACA
The DNA here is from genome assembly GCA_964348555.1 of uncultured Coxiellaceae bacterium. Taxonomy (GTDB): domain Bacteria; phylum Pseudomonadota; class Gammaproteobacteria; order Coxiellales; family Coxiellaceae; genus CAMTUH01. The sequence continues at coordinate 1,367 of CAYGED010000188.1, read as the reverse complement.
CATGCGCCACTGGAATACCGACGTCTTTTCGCGTGTGATTGAATACAATAATTTGCTGAATGCCCAATCGTTCAAGCTTCTCTTTAACAAGAGAAATGCAACCTTTAAAATCGTGAGGCAATTCGATTTTTGGTGTACTCGAAAAATCACGACAGGTCTTCAGCGAATAATTGGTATGATGCGTCACGTTATTCTGGTACGCGCTCGGCATAAAATCATCTCGTGACCCAGAAATATAGGTAAGCCGTGACTGAACCGCTTCAGTAAGTGCTCGCGATAACGCTACCGACTGCGATAAATGCGCACCATAGCCACCAAACAAACCCACACCACGAAGCTGACCGGAATCACCCATCTCTACCGCAAATGCGGGAATACCAAAACGATTACTGATATCCCAAACATAAACCTGAATGCCTGCTTTCTCAATTCTCGTTAATAATTCACGATTGTGCGAACAATCGATGGAGCTCAAATTCACGCGTCTTTCTTCACGCTGCTCATCGGACAACTGTTTAAAATCATAAATACAATCCCGCTCGATCACTTCATACAAGCCATGACAAATCGCTTCATCGACAGTATTCCCAGCTGCAAGCCCATTAGAAGTGGGTGCAAAAACGGCATGGCCTTTTGGCAAATTGGTCGTGTCTAAACAAATTAAATTGTACGGGATATAAACCGGTTTATCTTGAATAATGTCATGCGCTACTATCCAGCTCATTGACCGATCATCAACATCGGGGTATCCCACCACACCGATTAAAAAAGGATCTGGTTTTATAAGAGGATATTGATCTTTCAACGCGTGGTAACTTCCCGTCAAGTCCGGTGCACGAACATTTTCACCATGCCAGGATTCTATCGATTCCATAATCGCGGATATTTTCGCGAGCGGTTTGCTGATCCCTTTGCCCTGAGACGTCGATAAGGTTTTTGAATTCGGCCGAATCGCCACATAAGTCGGGATATTGATGTGATCCAAACCGGTAATGTTAGCCACGCGGGTGATGCCAAACACCGGCAGCAACAAAGGCTCAAGTTTCGCCAAAGTAGCTTCTGGAGAAGTTGCACGAATAGTACCGCCGAGATCACGCATCGGATTAATACCGCGCTAACGATCCATCGACCTCTTCTATCCATGCCAGGATCCCACCTTGCAAGCTTGTAACGTTGGTAAATCCGTTTTGGATGAGTAAATGGGCTGCGCGTTGACTGCGCTGCCCGGCTTTACAATAACAAACGATCATTCGGTTTTTAGGCAGCTCATCCAAATGCCCTTCCAATTCACCCAGTGGGATATGTTTCCCGCCGATGTGGCAAATGTCCCGCTCATAGGGCTCGCGCACATCAAGCAAATATAACTC
>CAYGED010000187.1:0-3211 GCA_964348555.1 uncultured Coxiellaceae bacterium | reverse complement strand
GCTATTGTATCGCCAGCGATACTGCCATACAAGCGCTCTTCCACTGGAACATCCAAGAGATCGCCGATCATCGATTTGCGCGACCAACCACTCAATACCGGAAACCCCATACCCACAAATTCTGATAAATGCGCCAAGAGAAAAAAATTCTCTTCACCACTTTTTCCATAATTCCCTTGCCCAAACCCAGGGTCAAGAATAATTTTCTTTCTTTCGATTCCTTCTTCGAGGCAACCATCAAGCACTAATTGAAGTTCTTTTTTAATCGTTTGCAAAAGAGTAATAGGATCACACGCATTCGCCCGACGCGGCGGATCAAAAAAATGCATCAAACAAACCGGCATTTTTAATCTGGCGAGAAGTTTTCTCGCCACACCCGACTGCAACGCGCGCTGATCATTAATAAAATCCGCCCCTGCATCGGCCGCTGCACTCATCACCGCTGGCGTTGACGTATCAACAGAAACTAACACATCCAATCGTTTTTTTATCGCTTCAACTAACGGCACCACTCGATTCACTTCTTCTATCACCGACGGCGCGTCTTGCGTGAGACAAACAGAGGGATTGGTTGCTTCACCACCCACATCCAGCAAATCAGCGCCTTCATCGATCATGCGCCGAGCGGTTTCAAGCGCTGTTTTCACCGTTACGTGTGGACGAAAAAATGAGTTGGGCGACATATTAATAATGCCCATAATTGCCGGTTTTGAGAAATCAACGTGACGGTCGTCACGTAAATATAAGCGAAAATCACTTTCCATGAATGCTACGAAGTTTGACCACCTTCAGCGGGTTGACCGGTTGCAGAATGTTTATTTCGAAGGGAATTCGCTTTGGAATCACCATTCGATTCTTTCGTTTCAGAACCACCATTTTCTTCCCAACCATCCGGCGGCGAAGGTTCTTTACCTTCCATGATTTCCTTGAGTTGTTTCTCACCGATGGTCTCATATTTCATTAATGTTTCCGCCATCATGTGTAATTTATCAATGTTCGTTTGCAATATTTTTTTTGCCGTATTGTAAGCCGTATCGATGATGCGACGTATTTCAATATCAATTTGCGCATTCGTGGCATCGGAAATATTTTTACTTTGTGTCACCGATCGACCCAAGAAAACCTCACCTTCTTCTTCGCGATAAGTTAACGGACCCAACTTTTCAGACAGTCCCCACTTTGTCACCATGTTTCTGGCAATTTCGGTTGCCCTTTCAATATCATTTGCTGCACCGGTCGTGACGTGTTCAGCGCCAAAAATTAATTCTTCGGCAATACGACCACCGAACAATCCCGCCAATTGACTTTGCAATCGACTCTTACTCATGCTGTAACGATCTTGTTCGGGCAAAAACATCGTGACACCCAACGCGCGACCGCGCGGAATAATCGTCACTTTGTAAACAGGATCGTGTTCGGGAACATTCAATCCCACGATAGCGTGCCCCGCTTCGTGATACGCCGTGAGCTTCTTCTCATCATCGCTCATGACCATCGATCGGCGCTCTGCACCCATCATGACTTTGTCTTTTGCTTTTTCAAATTCGATCATGCTCACGTGCTTTTTATTCGCACGCGCTGCAAACAAAGCCGCTTCATTGACAATGTTGGCAAGATCCGCCCCTGAAAATCCTGGCGTGCCGCGAGCAATCACTGAAGGCCGAACGTCATCCGCCAACGGCAATTTACCCATGTGAACCTTCAAAATCGATTCACGTCCTTTTATATCAGGTAAAGGTACAACCACTTGTCGATCAAAACGGCCTGGTCGTAACAAGGCAGGATCCAGCACATCCGGACGGTTGGTCGCCGCCATGACAATAACGCCTTCTTTACCCTCAAAACCATCCATTTCCACCAATAATTGATTCAACGTTTGCTCACGCTCGTCGTGACCACCACCGAGACCCGCACCACGATGCCGACCGACGGCGTCAATTTCATCGATAAAAATAATGCAAGGCGCTTGCTTCTTCGCTTGATCAAACATATCTCGCACACGAGAAGCGCCTACGCCCACAAACATTTCAACAAAATCCGAACCGGAAATCGTGAAGAAAGGCACTTTCGCTTCACCGGCAACCGCTTTTGCCAACAAGGTTTTACCGGTACCCGGCGAACCAACCAGCAACACACCACAGGGCATTTTTCCACCGAGCCGTTGAAACTTCACGGGGTCACGCAAAAACTCAACGAGTTCTTTTACTTCTTCTTTCGCTTCTTCAACACCCGCCACATCATCAAAAGTGACTCGCACTTGATCTTGTGTCAATAAGCGAGCCTTGCTGCGACCAAATGACATCGGGCCACCGCCACGACCACCGCCTTGCATTTGTCGCATGAAAAAGACCCAAACGATGATGAGAATGATAAATGGAGCCCAACTAATTAAGATGTGCATGAGCATACTTTGTTGCTTCGGAGGTTCGGCTTTTACGCTAACGCCTTTCGACACCAAGTTATTCGCTAAATTGGGATCCGGTGCGGGCAAATAGGTGGTGAATTGTTTGTTATCTTTCGTCATACCTTGAAGCACCTGATTCTGGATGACAACACTACTGATTTTCCCGTCATCCATCGCCTTGATGAACTGTGAATAGGTATAAGGTTGGCTTGCCGGTTCGCGTTGCCAGAAATTACTAAAGACGATGACCAACACCAAACAAATGATGATCCAAAGAAAGAGGTTTTTTATCATGCTATTCAATTGATTATTCTCTCACTGACGAACTACTTTCATTATAACCTAGAAATTCAGAAGCGAGTATATAAACTTCACTCGACTCGGAACGAGATGCACTCGGTTTGCGGTACTTAACCTGCTTGAAATGCTTTCGTAAGTCAGCAAATAAAGCATCCACCCCTGATCCTTGGAATATTTTAGTTAAAAAAGAACCTCCCGGCTTGAGCGCAGTTTTTGTACAATCCCAGGCCAATTCCACCAGATGTAACGAACGTGGCTGATCGATTTCTTTCATACCACTCATATTGGGTGACATATCGGAAATTACAAGGTCTGCCTTCAGCCCACCCAAGGCAGCTAAGAGCTTATCAAAGACGGCTGATTCATTAAAATCACCCTGAATAAATTCAACACCCGCCATCGGCTGTAGCGGAAGAATGTCAATAGCAATGACACGCCCCTTTTCCCCGACCAGGTCTCGCGCGACCCTGGACCACCCACCAGGACTCGCACCCAAATCAAGCACGC
>CAYGED010000186.1:0-3221 GCA_964348555.1 uncultured Coxiellaceae bacterium | reverse complement strand
TTATTAAGGTGTATAAACTAAAGCGAAAATAGTTCAACAAGCTCACTATAAATAATATGCATACACAAACCTACAAAGTAAAAGGAATGCATTGCGCCTCTTGCTCCTCGGTCATCGAAAAGACTTTTAAGAAAGTAGAAGGAGTACATTCTGCGGAAGTTAATTACGGTACGGAAAAAGCTAAGATTTCTTTTGACCCGGCAAAAACAAATCCTCACGAACTTTCTAAACAAATTGAACCACTTGGATACTCGCTAGAAGTTCCGGCGAGCGCAACAGAAATGGGCATGTCGGAAAGCGAGCATGCGGCGCACTTGGGTCTCAACCAGTCAAAGAAAGAGAAACTCGCAGAAGTCGCTGATATGCAAAATAAAGTGCTCTCAGCAATTCCCATCGCCATCTTCGCTGCATTCGTCATGTTTTGGGATATCCTCGCTGAATACAGTAATGCTCCCGCGATGAGCCATACACTCCAAGAGTTTTTTCATCATCTGCTTCCAATACTTGCCACCTATATATTGTTTGTGGTTGGTAAGCCGTATTTGCTAGGTTTTTATAGATTTCTGCGCTACGGCAAGGCAAACATGGATACACTCATCGGAATTGGTACAACTGCCGCTTTTCTATATAGCTTTGTCGTATCCGCTTTTGAGGACGTACTCCGCCCATTTATCAATGTGGAATACCAATACTACGATGTAACAATTGTAGTTATTACTTTTATTGCTCTCGGTAAATATTTGGAAGTAAGGTCAAAAATAAAGACGGGGGATGCGATTGAAAAACTTCTCAATCTTCAGGCAAAAACAGCTATCGTTTTACGCGAAGGCGTAGAAATAGAATTGTCTGTAAATGAAATTATACATGGTGATTTAATTATTATTAAGCCCGGTACAAAGATTCCGGTAGACGGCGTCATTATTGAAGGAGATTCCTTCATTGATGAGTCCATGGTAACAGGCGAACCAATGCCTGTGCAAAAAAAGATTGGCGATGGCGTTGTTTCAGGAACACTCAATACAAATGGTTCAATTACATTCAAAGCAACAAAAGTTGGCTCTGAAACACTCCTCGCTCAAATCATAAAAATGGTTGAGGACGCTCAGGGAAGCCGTGCACCAATACAGGCCCTCGCAGATAAAATATCAGCTGTATTTGTACCCATCGTGCTCGTAATCGCATTTCTCACGCTTGGTACGTGGCTAATTATCGGTTCGCAATATCTGGGTTTCTCTCAAGCTCTTTCATTCGGACTGGTTTCGTTTGTAGGAATTTTAGTCATTGCATGCCCCTGCGCACTTGGCCTTGCCACACCGACAGCAATTATCGTTGGTGTCGGAAAAGGAGCTAAAGAGGGAATTCTTATTAAAGACGCAGCTACGCTTGAAAAGCTTCACAAAGTAAATGCGGTAGTAATAGACAAAACCGGTACGATAACAAAGGGCAAACCAACTTTAGTTGATATTCAAAATTTGAGCGACCTAAATAATAATGAACTTGTTTCAATAATTGCTTCTTTGGAAAAAAAATCGGGACATCCAATTGCAAATGCAATTGTGAGCTATACGCAAGAAAATAATATTACAATATCACCGACAACCGTTTTTGAAAGTATTGAAGGTAAGGGTCTCAAGGGAACAATTAATGGGAAGGAGTACTTTGTTGGTAATACAAAATTGGTGGAAGATCTCAAACTCTCCTTTGACAAAGCGAAGTTAAATGAGTTTACCTCGCAAGGTAAAACCCCTATTATTCTTGCAACAAAAGAAGTGGTTCTAGGCTTCGTGATGATAGCTGATGAAATAAAACAGGAATCAAAACAAGCCATTACCGATCTTCATAATCTGGGAATCAAGGTAGTAATGCTTACGGGCGACGATGAAAAAGCGGCTAAATATATTGCATCACTTGTTGGTATTGATGAAGTTGTAGCTCATGTATTGCCACAGGATAAACTTGAAAAGATAAAAGAACTTCAATTACATGGCCTAGTGGTTGCTATGGCGGGTGATGGTGTAAATGATGCCCCAGCACTTGCCCAAGCAGATGTCGGTATCGCTATGGGAACAGGAACAGATGTGGCAATAGAATCGGCTGGCATTACGCTCCTCGGCGGAGATACTTCAAAGCTGGTCAAAGCAATCAATCTTTCAAAAATCACAATGAGGGGCATTAAACAAAATCTTTTCTGGGCATTTATCTATAACATTGTGGGTATCCCGCTCGCGGCCGGAGCATTATACCCGGTCTTTGGATGGCTGTTAAACCCGGTATTCGCGGGGTTCGCAATGGCAATGTCGTCGGTATCAGTAGTATCAAACTCACTTCGTATTAAAGCGAAGAAATTATAAAAATTAACTATAAATAATATGAATAATAAAATTGTATTTGGAATGGGAGGAATAATAATTGGTTTAGTTATTGCAATATTTTTTATAACCACTATATCTCCATATAGAAATGGTGGTTTTGGAATGATGGGATGGGGAAGTAATTCTAGCTCAAATCAAGGACTTACAGGTAACACTCAAGTAGCAAACAATATCGATAGACATTTCATTGAACAGATGATCCCTCATCATGATGGTGCTGTTGCTATGGCAAAGTTAGCACTAGAGAGATCAAAGCGCACAGAAATTAAAACTCTCGCTACTGCAATAATTGAAGGTCAAACAAAAGAAATTCAAGATATGGAAGTTTGGTATAAGGATTGGTTTGGAAAAGATGTCCCACAGGTCAGTACTGGGATGATGGGTGGTGGAATGATGTCTTCGAGTGGAATGCATATGGGTGGGCAAGAAGATATGACTGTACTCGAAAATGCAAAAGATTTTGATAAAGCATTTCTTGAAGCAATGATTCCTCATCACCAACTTGCTCTTATGATGGTACGAATGTTGGAAGCAGGATCAAATCAACCAGAAATGCTCCGGCTTGCAAAAAATATCACCACCTCACAGTCAAAAGAGATCCAGCAAATGCAGGCTTGGTATTTGCAATGGTACAGGTAAATTATTAAAAATAACTACACATGAATATATGAAAATATCAAAAATAATACATGTTAGCAGTGTTGTTGTCGGTTTAATCGGAGCAATTTCATTTTTAGCTGCAGTTTTCGGAGGAGCTGATAATTCCGTATTAGGTGTAACTAAAATCGATGCTCTGCTCTGTGCTGGAATACTTATCCTTATTGCAACATGGCTTCAGGTCGCAACAAT
>CAYGED010000185.1:0-3223 GCA_964348555.1 uncultured Coxiellaceae bacterium | reverse complement strand
GCTCATGCCAATCACGTTGTACTACGCAAAAAAGATACTTTTCGCATAGTACAGGTCTAGCTCTGAAACTCAACCTCAAACGGATACATCCCCATTCCGCACGATCCTTGCAGTGTGCCGAGTTTGCCGTCACCAATATCAATATCTGTCGCTCCTGATTGCGGTAAAGATTTGCTTATATTCAAGCTTGGGATACGCACCGAGGACGAGCAATCAAATGTTCCCTTTGTATTGAATCTTATGATTGTAGGTATACCTGCTTTAGCAATGCTTTTTCGAGGCTGATAACCACCCTTAGCGTTTATCTCTATAATTTGTTTTCCGTCTACAATAGTGACGTTGTTTGCATTGGCTACTTGAGTAGTGTCACTGTTGGTCCTAGTGAGCATGAAAGCCCCTCCGATGAGGACCACTGCTGCGATAATTGAGATGATAGTTGCTTTCATAATTGGAATTATACTAGAAGTTAAACACTGGCGGTATGACCCCAATCACTACCAGGCTATTAATAAGGTTGAAGAGCGCAAACATGATGACTATCAATCCTGCAGTCTTGAAGAAGATTCCTGCCTTTGAACTCTTTTGGATACTAAACGAGCTAAAGCTGATCAAAGCCAGGACCGGCAGAGTTCCAAGCGCGAATGCAAGCATCGTGAGTCCGCCAGTAATGAAACCACCAGTGGAGAGTGTGTAGAGTTGCATCGATTGGGTAAATCCACATGGTAGGAAGAACGTAGCTACACCCACAAGAAGTGGGGTGAGGGTGTGATTAAATTTCGATACTCCATGAGCATGTTTGGCGATAAACTTTGGCATTGATGGCTGAAGTTTCTTGGCCCAGTGGAAGGTATCAAGCAGATTGATACCAAGAATAAGCATTACGATTCCGATAATTAGACTCAGAATAAATGTAGCGGAAGTGTTCAGGGTAAATGCCGATCCTATCGCACCGATTACACCACCGAGAATAAAGAAGGCTACTATTCGGCCACCATGGAACATGAGCTGAGGTCGTATCTTGTCACCCTCTTTTGCAAACGTTGCGGACATAGAGAGGACCAAGCCGCCAACAACGGCCATACATGTTGAGAGCGATGCAATGATTCCGATCACAAAAGCTGTTCCGTAGGTTACGTTGCCCGCACTCACAAGATTTACAATTCCCATTTTCTGAAGTGTTACAAAGAGTACAGCAAAGCCCAGTGCTATCGGGACCGCAATCTTGAAGTCTGCCCATTTAGCAATATGCTGCTTTTTTTCAACTGAAACAGTGTAGCCATGAGGCTTGAGTGGTATTGTAAGCTCCTCAGCAATCTGCTCCTGGGTCTTGTCACCAAACTCCCCAGTAACTTGTACCGAATGGTTTTTAAGACTCGATTTGACGTGAGTAATATTGGGCAGATCGCCAAGCTCGCTCTCAGTCATGAGAACACAAGCGTTGCAATGCATGCCATGTACGTGAAAGGTTAGTGTCTTCATAATTGATAATACTTTTCTAGGTTATATAACCTCTCCTTTTTTCTCAAGCATCATGTGATGAATGGTTGCAATCTGAAGCCATGTTGCGATAAGGATAAGAATTGCAGAACATGCTAATGCATCCATTTTTGTAATTCCAAACACTATATTGTCTCCACCACCGATGAGGGTAACTACAAATGCAATTACTCCAATAAAACCTGTGATAACACTTCCTACATGCATTATTTTTGATAGTTTCATATATTTTTATGTTTAATTATTTTTAATAAGTTTATTTGTACCAAGCTGCATACCAACCCTGCATCTGCTGAATTTCTTTTGTCTGTGAGCTAATGATATTTTTTGCGAGCTGCTGCATTTCAGGTTGATTGCTTCCAGATTCGAGCATGTTCGCCATCATGATTGCCATCTGATGGTGAGGGATCATCTGCTCTATGAATGCCTTATCGAAGTCTTGTGCAGTTCTAAGAGCGGTGAGGTCTTCTGACCCGCCCATGTGCATACCACCTTGCGACATCATTCCACCCATCATTGCGCTACCCTTAGGAACATCTTTTCCAAACCAGTTCTTGTACCATCTTTTCATCTGTTGATTTTCAGATTCCTGCGCACTAACAATCGCCTGAGCTAGCGCTTTTATTTCAGGTCGCTTCGCTTTTTCCAGAGCAAGGTTGGCCATAGCGATTGCACCTTCATGGTGAGGGATCATCTGTTCGATAAAGTGCTTATCAAGCGCATTTGCAGTTACAGCATTAGTGGTTGAATCTTGAACAGTTTTTGTGACAGTCGAGCCGCCACGCATCATTGGGCTGATAAACATCCCAAGAATGAGACCGACCACAATTCCTCCTATAACAAATCCAATTTTATTGTTGTTCATATATTTTCGTAGTTAATTTAATAAGTTACTCTCCGACATACTTCATCGGGTCGGCTGTAAAGTGATTCTTGCAGTGGATAGCGCAAAAGTAATAGGTTTTGCCTTTGTAGTCTGCAGTTGCCTTAACGCCATCTGCATCAAGCTCCATTCCGCAGACAAGGTCGAAGACCACTTCAGGATCGATAGTTTTATGTTTTTTATTGTCCTTAGACTTTTTTGTTTGCATAGATTTATGAGATTAGAATTGATAATGAAAATTCTATGCATCGAAGGACTGTTTTCAAATAATGAAAGCCAGCGAGTAATTTTTCTTGGACGAGTAAGCTGTCGTTCAGGATCGCGCCGGAGTCGCCAAAATACGAGAGTCGCTAAAATAGAATCCTGAAGTTTTATAAATAAAAATACTGCGCTCAGAAATACAGCAAATAAAAGTATGAGAAGGAATATAAATGGAACGGCTGGCGTCACACTAAAGAATGAAATGAAAGCCAGTATGTGGTGAACCGACATTGCAGTAATATTTTCTGGACATGGTGTATTGTTCACAGCTGAGGCAATACAACCGGTAGCATGACCAGCTTCGTGGTTCATCGAGCTGAAGCCAAAAACCCCTATTACTAGGACACTTGTGAGAAGCAGTAATGAGAGGTATTTTTTCATCATAGCTTTTTAGCTTTAATTCGAAGTGAGTTTGATACCACTGATACACTCGACATTGCCATGGCAAAACCGGCAAATACAGGGTTTAACAGCCATCCGAAAACGGGATATAAAGCACCTGCCGCGAGTGGAATACCGACAATGTTGTAGATAAAGGCCCAAAATAAGTTCTGTTTGATTCCTCTCATAGTGATCTTCGAG
>CAYGED010000184.1:0-3258 GCA_964348555.1 uncultured Coxiellaceae bacterium | reverse complement strand
CACTGCCGCTGGCGGTGCGTCTACGTTTTATTTGGATAATTCCATCGACGTTCGGATGGGCGTTGGTTTGAATTATTTTGTTTCTTCGCGGTGGGCAGTTCAAGTTCTTTTTCGTTATATTCCCAGTCCCAGTCGGTTTATTCAAAACTATTGGACAGCTTCGGCGGGTATTTATTATATTTTTGGTAAACCGGATAAATGAAAAAAATCATTGCCATCGTGGCATGCGCGACATTTATTTCTGGAGTACTGAGCTGGGTTTTTTATCCGAAACAGCTGGAAAAGCCTTTGCCAAGCGAATACGACACGATTATTCACTTTCAAGGTGATGCAAAAGCATTGTCGTCTGCTGAGCAAGTGAGTTTGATGCGAGAAGGAGAGTGGGGGCCTAAATGCCCCATTGCGCCTTATCAATTAGCTTTAGTGACATTTTCGTATTGGGGGTTTGATGATCGGCCTCACATAAACGAGGGTCACTTGATTGTTCCAAAAGATTTGGCCGTTGAAGTCCTCGGAATTTTTAAAACGATTTATCAACATCACTTTCCCATCGACATGGATAATACAACTGGATTTAATTGTCGATGGATTGAAGGACAGTCCGGCATTTTGTCTGAGCACAGCTACGGTCTTGCGATTGATGTGAATGCGGTTCAAAATCCGATGTCGACGTGGCCGGGGGATAGGTATTTAAATCGCGATAGACATTCAAAAGGCATGATTTTAGATCACAGTGCCGTGGTTGCCGCATTTAAAAAATTAGGTTGGGTTTGGGGTGGTGATTGGAACGTGCCGAAAGATTACATGCATTTTCAAAAGACGCGACAGTCACAACAAATTTACATGAAGTTCAGCCATCAGTGGCCGGATTTGACACGGTTTATTTATAATCCTGAAAAAACACGTCATTCCTGCAAGGAATGAGTGTATTTGTCATCTAAGTCGTTTTGGCAAAAGATTTCTCTTTGGAACTTTGAGAGTAATATTCTTCTAATATAGTCGTGATTAATCCTTGAATAATACCTGCTTTCGCATCTTCATCTACGATGTGACCATCTTCTTTAAATTCAACGTATCGCTCTTCCAGCATTTTAGCTGCTGTGCCCGATGGAAATAGGGTCGCTAAAATTCGCCTGGTTTCCGTAGGGCCAATTCGTTTGTAAAGTTGATTGCGAATGTTCACGTCTTCAGCGGTTGTGTTGAGTGACCACAACTCGACAGGGCCTAATGTTGCGGTGAGTAATTGCGTGTTTAATCCATACTTCGTTGCAAATTGCGCTAGAAACGTCGCTCCACCTTCTCGGGGACCGTGCACGCGCGTCTTTAACGCGGATTCTGCGGTTGCGGATAATCCGAAGATTTTCGCGGTCTTTTGCACAGCCTGTTCAGGTCCGGCATCCATGATGAAAACAGAGGTGGCAAATTCCACCATGACTTCGTCAAAATCATCCAGCGATTGTGATAATAAAGCGACTTGAACTTTCCACTTTCGGCCTTCACGCATGTCTTGCACCACTTGGTCGCGCACCGCTTTCGCTTTTGCTGTTCGGTGGAACTCGTCGAAGACAATGCGCTTCGGATCTTCACGAATTTCAGAGATGCGAGTTTGATGGTATCGACGGTACGCTTCGGGCATGTCAGAAACATTATCGTCGGTTAAAAAATAATGTCGAGCGAGAACGTATCGCGCCAACATGTACATAACAGCCGTTTGCCGATTGGCTGCATCACCACCGCTGCGTGCCACTTCATCTAAATCCAATGCAACCACGCGAGCGTCGCCCAAATCGAAACGAGTCACCTGCGCGATGATGGGGTATTCGCGAACGGCGCTTGAAATCATTCGAGCAAAGGCGTGAATTAAAACTTCGCCCGTTGGAACCATAATTTTGCCATATAAATCTTGAATGGCCGGCAGACGACAAATGGCAGCAACGTCGGCGAGCACTGCCGAAGCATGGCGTTGAGAAAGCATGGCTTCGTGCACAAAGCCTGCCATGAATAATGCGTCGGTAATTTCCCACCACGTGGTTTGGGTGTCTTGAACAAATCCGATTTCTTCTAAAATTGCGTCGATGTTGGGCTCGATGCCAGACGCATAAATATTGGGATTGCCCTCGTCCGCTTTATTTTTGAAAAGCTCATCGATGATTAAGCCTGACATGTCAGCAATCCCGTCGTAGGTTTTATCAGACCCAATCGGTGTTGCTAACAAGCTTAAAAAATTCACGAGAAACGAGCGCTCTTGTGGTGTTGGGTAGCGACAACCTAACTGCGTGTCGAAGGGATTAATGGCGTAGTCGGATCGCATCCGTAAGCGATGATAGGCCACTAAATGTTTTTTATCAGCAGGCAACGCATCTTTAAGCAATAAAATTAAACCGCTGCTCGATGCTCCAATATCAATGATAGAAATACGTGGTAAACGTTGTAGTCCGGGGGATAAGCAAACCGCTAAGTTAATGGCGTTGGATAAAACGGATTTACCAGAACCGGGGCGCGCGTAAAAGAGATCGATCCACGTCGTTTGGTGATGTGATCCGGGATGATAGGCCCATGGTTTACCGTCGGGCGAGCGAAATAAAATAGCGCCATGTTCCCAAGGTGAAGCAGGCCTGAAAACCGGTAGCATGTAAAGCACGTTAGACAAAGGCGCAATTGAAGCGGATCCAATGCTTTTGCCAGACACGCCCAGCATGGTAGACACAACCCCTTCGTAAGGGTCGCCTGAAATTTCGGAGACATCGCAAGAGCCCCAGCCTTCGATAGCTTTGGCGAGCATGGATGCACGTGCTCGCAGTAAGCGAACATCATCCTCGGGTGCCCAGGTGGCTGCGGAAACGCGTAGTCGAACAACGGCATCATCCGTATTTAAATTAATGTAATTTAATAAATTGAGTGAATCGTGTATCAATCGGTTTTGTGCCGACGTCACGCTGAGAACGGATGAGAGCACTTTTCGGATGGCGGTTCCGGAAAGTCCATCACTTTCAATTAAAAAGGAAATACGCCACGGAATATGCGTTTGCAGCGTTCGTGAAAATAAGCGAACGAAGGTTTGTAGATCTTTCGGAAAAAGATTAATAAAAACGGTTGCATAAATACGATCACCAATGCGCGCCGTTCGAAGATCTAAATTTTCCGAATCCCGCGGTAAAATTTGTCTTGCCAAAGAAGGCCATAAAATATCTGAAATTTCGCCGGTCGGTTCCTTGGGCTCTTTTATCGTGATTTTATCCCCCGGTAAAGACGGTCGCC
>CAYGED010000183.1:0-3267 GCA_964348555.1 uncultured Coxiellaceae bacterium | reverse complement strand
GATTAAGTTTGTAAACATACTGCCAACCCAGGCGCTCGCGTTGGCTTTGGTTTTCCACGCCGCCACCGCTTTTCCCCAAATCATGGTTATGTGGTTTATTTTCTTGCAGCACAATGCCCGTTGGTTAAAAGGCTTCAAACGACTCTATTCCCGCCCTTGACCCGCTTCTGCTTCACACAGCCAGTAGCCAGCCTACGTGCTTCAAAGGTATAGAATATTTTGGCGGTATCCCAGTGGATTTCAATATCGGTAAATCCAACAGCTTCAAGCTGCTGAATCGATTCTGATGAAGTTCTAAAATGATTCCACGTTGCCTGCAAAATATCAGAAAACAACATTTTTTGTAGCATTAAATTTCTTGCATCGATTTGAGCCATATTCCACTCGGTTTTTTCAGGCGCTGAAGGAGGGTACGATAATGCACTGCCAATTAATTTTCCACCCGGACGCAGAGCTTTATAGAAACCCTTATACAGTTCCACAACTTTTTTATCATCTGCCTCATAAATGTTTAACCCGCTAGAGGTTATGATATCAAATTGGCCCTGGAATTCTTGTAAATTCCAGGCATTCTGTTGGAAAAATTCACAAAGATGTCTTACAGCAAGCTTCTTAGCAAATTCCTTAGCCAAGTCCATGGTTGCTTGATCAAGATCAATACCAATAAATCTAACACCAGTCACATCACTCGGTATTTCTAGCGTTTGTAAATCTTGCATTAATCCACAAGGAATTGAGCAAACAACGCTATTGGATTTTATGCTTTCCCTTAATAAATTCTGAAAAATAGCGAAGCGCTGTTGTGTGGCTAACACTGTTGGGGCCTTATTCACAATAAAATCTTCAAGGGGATTTGTTAACTTTGATTCTTTGAAGCCCAATATAATGTAGTAAGTCCAAAACCCACTGACACCACCATTATTTTTAATAAGGAAGCGTCCTAATTCAAATTCGGATAATTGTTCCAAAAGTTCTAATAATTCCTGGCGATTCTCTTGATAAGCATTATCTTCCTGTAATCGTTTTTTTATTGCATCGAATTTATCTTGAATATTGGCCAAGGATACAAAATCACTTCCCTGATGTGTTAAAGAACTCTTCTCTTCTTCTCTCATGGTAGTCTCCGTTTTAGAATTTATAGGCATCTAGTCTATAGCGGGTTCTTGACCATGTCCTGTGGTTCGCACGATAAAAGTGATCCGCATGCCCCCAGCCCAGCCTCATTTCATATTGGAAAACTCTAAGGCTAGGCAATCGGGCAATTTCTGGGTATAATGCAGACCGCTTAAACATATCTTTTGGTTTCTGTAAATGACAGTGGATAGCAAAAGATACTAAAAATCAAAGAGGTGCAAAATGTCATTACTTGCTGCTGAATCCGCGAAGGTCGTGGAAACGTATCAATTGAAGAAAGGTGACACGGGCTCACCTGAAGTTCAAGTGGCCATCCTAACGGCTCGTATTGTTAAGCTGACTGAACATCTGACCAGGCATTCAAAAGACCACCATTCGCAAAGGGGCTTAATTCGCTTGGTCAGCCAACGGCGAAAGCTTTTGAAGTATTTAGAAGGTATTGACGTTGAGCGATACCGTGCGCTTGTTAAAAAATTAGGACTTCGATCCTAATCCCTACATGAAGGAATTCAGAGTGAGTAAAATTGTTAAAACCTTTAAGTACGGAAATCATTCCGTTACTTTTGAAGTGGGTCAGATGGCCCGCCAGGCAAATGGTTCTGTTGTTGTTAAAATGGGTGGAACGGTCGTTTTGGTAACGGTAGTTGCTCAGAAAGAAACAGAACCGGGCCGGGATTTCTTTCCGCTCACCGTAAATTATCAAGAAAAGACTTATGCCGCTGGGAAAATTCCTGGGGGTTATTTTAAACGTGAAGGGCGTCCGACTGAAAAAGAGACGTTAACCTCACGATTAATCGATCGTCCGCTACGTCCTTTATTTCAAAAAGCATTTACGAATGAAGTTCAAGTGATTGCTACAGTGCTTTCAATGGATGTCAATGTGCCTCCGGATGTCCCTGCAATTTTAGGCGCTTCCGCAGCGATCGCTGTGTCGGGTATTCCGTTTGATGGCCCGCTGGCGGCTGCGCGTGTGGGTTATCGCGATGGACAATATATATTGAACCCTTCACTGGAAGAAATTCCAAACTCCGATCTTGATTTAGTCATTGCCGGTACAAAAGACGCTGTTCTCATGGTTGAATCCGAAGCGAAAGAACTGTCTGAATCAGTGATGTTGGGGGCTGTTTTATTTGGTCATGAGCAAATGCAAGTCGTGATAAACGCGATAAAGGAACTGTACCAAGCAGTGGGCTCGCCGAAATGGGATTGGCAACCAACCCCAGAAAATATGGCGTTGACGCAACGCGTTGAGGAAAAGGCTCAGCGTGAAGTTGAAGCCGCTTATCGCATTCGAGAAAAAACTGCGAGACAAGTGGCTCTTCAGGAGAGTCGCAATAAGTTAGTGGCTGCTATTGTCGTGGGTGAATCGACAGAAGCGAACCCATTACCTTCAGAGGCTGAAGTGTTGAGTGTATTCCATGATTTGGAGCGTCGTATTGTCCGTCGTCAAATTTTAGCGGGCGAAGCGCGAATCGATGGACGCGATACAAAAACGGTGAGACCGATTACGATTGAAGTGGGTCTTTTACCACGTGCACATGGTTCTGCTTTATTTACACGCGGTGAAACACAAGCGCTGGTGGTCACCACATTGGGTACAGACCGTGACGCACAGATGATCGATGACTTAGAAGGCGATCGTCGTGACAGTTTCATTTTCCACTATAATTTTCCTCCTTTCAGCGTGGGCGAAGTGGGTTTTATGACAGGCCCTAAGCGTCGTGAAATCGGTCACGGACGCTTAGCAAAACGAGCCGTTGTTCCGGTTGTGCCAACGATGGAAACTTTTCCCTATGTCGTGCGCGTTGTTTCTGAGATTTTAGAGTCCAACGGATCCAGCTCCATGGCGAGTGTTTGTGGTTCGAGCTTGTCGCTGATGGATGCCGGTGTACCCGTCAAAGGTGCGGTTGCTGGTATTGCGATGGGACTGATTAAAGAAGGCGAGAAGTTCGCTATTTTGTCGGATATTTTGGGTGATGAAGATCACTTGGGCGACATGGATTTTAAAGTGGCTGGTACGGCAAATGGGGTAACAGCATTACAAATGGATATTAAAATTCAAGGCATCACCAAAGAAATCATGGATCATGCTTTGGCGCAGGCGAAAGAAGGCCGATTGCATATCCTTAATAT
>CAYGED010000182.1:0-3274 GCA_964348555.1 uncultured Coxiellaceae bacterium | reverse complement strand
CAAATAAGGCATCAACAAATTCTTTTGCGTCAAAAGGCTTTAAATCTTCCATTTTTTCGCCGACACCAATAAAACGGATAGGCAATTTCATTTGATTGGCGATCGAAAAGATCATGCCGCCTTTTGCGGTGCCATCCAATTTAGTTAACGTGACACTCGTTAAGCCGATCGATTGGTGAAATTGCTTGGCCTGATTTAGGGCATTTTGTCCGGTTCCGGCGTCAACGATAAGCATGCATTCATGTGGTGCTTGGGAATTTTGCTTTTGGATGACGCGTTTAATTTTTTGCAATTCAGCCATTAGAGGGTCTTGCGTGTGCAACCGACCGGCCGTATCGGCAATCAATAAATCAATCGCTTTAGCCGTTGCTGATTCCATGGCATCGTAAATAACAGAGGCGCTGTCTGATCCTGGTTTTTGCGCAATGACAGGCACATTATTGCGTTCGCCCCACACTTTCAATTGATCAATGGCGGCTGCGCGGAAGGTGTCGCCCGCAGCCAGCATGATTTTTTTACCTTGCTGTTGATAGTAGTGGGCCATTTTGGCAATGGTGGTGGTTTTTCCAACGCCATTTACGCCGACCATCAACAAAACAAAGGGTTTTTTATCAATTAAAAGGGGTTGTTGGCAAGGGAGTAAAATTTTCAGAAATTGCGCTTTTAGTGCGGTGACGAGCGCTTCAGTGTTAGTGAGTGATTTACGCGACACTTGCTCGGTAATTTGTTTCAAAATTTCTTGCGTGGTTTCGATGCCGATATCGGCGGTTAATAATACTGTTTCGAGTTGATCAAGAAGGGCCGTATCGATTGTCTTTTTGCCTAAAATAATGTTGCCGATACCATCGGCAATTCGACCGCGAGTGCGTTTTAGGCCATCTCGTAGCCGCCCTAACCAGCTCTTTTTAGAACCCACAGGCACTTCATTTTTAGAAAAGCCGAACATGGCTGTAATTCCTAACAAAAACAAGTACAATGATCATGCTATCCTAGCACTGTAAGGAATTAAATGATATTGATCAGTTCTTTTCGGAAATTCTTGTTCGTTTTTTTATTATTTTCTTTAGATTCCGCGTTGGCTGACAACGCCAACGTGCAGGAATACCACCTTAAGAATGGCCTTACCTTGTTGGTGAAAGAAGATCACCGCTCTCCAGTCGTTTTTTCGTCGGTTTGGTATAAAGTGGGTGGAAGCTACGAGTCGGACGGTGCAACCGGAGTATCACACGCGCTTGAGCACATGATGTTTCGTGGTTCGAAAAACTATCCAGCTGGAGCCGTGGAAAAACTAATCAATGAAAATGGTGGCGATCAGAATGCCATGACCACCAATGATCAAACAATTTATTATCAACGATTAAGCGCCGATAAATTACCGTTGAGTTTTCAAATCGAATCGGATCGCATGCAGAATTTGTTGCTTAAAAAGAGTGATTTTGAAAAAGAGATTCAGGTTGTCATGGAGGAACGGCGAATGCGTTTTGACGATAACCCGATGGCACTTACTTATGAGCGATTCATGGCGGCTGCCTTGGTTAACAATCCCTATCATCACCAAACCATTGGGTGGATGACTGATTTGGAAAACATGACGGTGGATAATGTGCGTCAATGGTATCACGCCTGGTACACGCCAAATAATGCCATCATCGTTGTGGTGGGTGATGTAAACCCCGCGCAGGTTCATGCGCTCGCCAATCAATATTTTGGTAACATTCCATCCTCGCCAGTGCCAAGCACGAAGCCACGAACGGAAATTCCGGCGTTAGGCACCAAGCGTGTGGATGTCAATGTGCCCGCGAAAGTGCCGGTTATTTTCATGGGCTATCAGGTTCCATCGATGGTGACCACTCGTGAAAGTGAACTGTGTTATGCGCTCGATGTCTTGACTGCTTTGCTGGGTGGCAGCGCGAGCTCGCGCTTCTCGGAAGATTTGGTTCGCGGTAAACAAATCGCGAGTTATGCGCAAGCGAGTTATGACCCGCTTCAGTTGTACAGCAGTTTGTTGACTTTAGTCGGTGTTCCTGCGCAAGGACATAATGTGCAAGAATTGGAGCAAGCTTTTCGTGAGGAAATAACCGCTTTGCAAACGAAACCCATTACGCAAACAGTTTTAGCACGAATTAAAGCGCAAGTGGTTGCCGCCGAAGTTTATCAAAGAGATTCCTTGGCGAATCAAGCAATGGAGTTGGGTGGATTGGTTTCGATTCATTTACCTTGGCAATTGTCAAAAACGTATGTGACACAAATTGATGCCGTGACACCCGAGCAAGTGCAAACCGTAGCAAAAAAATTTTTGACGGATGACCGCTTAACTGTTGCAGTTTTACACCCTCAAGGCGAGCCAAAGCAATCCGATAACGCAATGCCAATGACCACTGGTGGAGGCTTACATTGATGCGTTGTTTTCTAGGGTTTTTATTATTGCTGGTTTTTTGTTTCGCTAATGCTTCCTTGGAAACACCGATTCATATCGAGCTTTGGTCTTTACCCAATGGTGCGAATGCCTATTTTGTACGCGCGCCTCAAATTCCGATGGTGGATATCAACGTGGTGTTTGCTGCTGGTTCTATTCATGACGGAAATTCACTCGGCTTGGCCTCTTTTGTCAATGCCATGTTAAACGAAGGGACAGAGAAACACAGTGCGAATCAATTATCCGATGGTTTTGATAGCGTGGGCGCAGCAGTGGGCGGCAACGTGAATCAAGACATGTCGACGATCAATTTAAGGAGTTTAACAGAGAGAAAATATTTCTTACCCGCACTGGAATTATTTACCGAAATGATCAACCAACCGGCTTTTCCATCTGATGCTATTCAGCGAGTCAAGAATCAGACGATTTCATCGATAGAAATTGACGCACAAACGCCGAGTGAAATTGCATCGAAAGCATTTTATCACCTGATTTATGGAAATTTTCCCTACGGACACTCACCCGATGGAACCGTTGATTCCGTGAAACAAATTACTGAAACAGACATTAGGCAATTTTACCAACGATATTATGTGGGGAAAAATACTTCTATTATTTTAGTTGGAGATTTGACAAGAGAACAGGCCGAGTCGATTGCAAAAAAACTCGTTGGCACTTTACCGAGTGGTGAAGCGTCGCCAAAATTTTCGACAGCAGAAAATACTAGTACGGCAGATAAAAAATTTATCCCATTGACGGTTAAACAAAGCACAATTCTCATTGGCCAAATTGGCATTGGACCCAACGATCCAAATTATTTCCCATTAATTCTTGGCAATCAAATATTAGGTGGTGCAC
>CAYGED010000181.1:0-3281 GCA_964348555.1 uncultured Coxiellaceae bacterium | reverse complement strand
GTATTCCAAAAAGAAGGATATGAAAAGGCACAACGTGAGACCAAAAAACTCGCTGACGTATTCCGACAAGAAGGATATGAGAAAGGAAAAAAAGAAGCCGAAAAGTACCGATTCTCGACAAAACAAGAAATCGCTAAGCGCCTGTTAAAAGAAGGATCTGACCCAGCGTTTGTTGCAAAAATTGTGGGATTATCATCAAAGGAAATCGCTGCTTTAGTCTAATGTCTGTCGATCTTCGTTATTGCTTAGCGCACCGACTATGTTAGGATATCAATCGGCGGAAAAAGACTCATCTGCCTAATCGGCAAGAAGCTTTTACGGTGAATCGGGGTAATCCCTAATCGGTGAATCGCAGCCAAATGCATTTCAGTGCCATAACCTTTGTGTTCGGCAAAACCATAGCCCGGAAATTCTTTTTCCAATAAAAGCATTTCCCGATCGCGCGTCACCTTCGCCAAAATCGACGCGGCACTGATCGCTGGAATTTTATCGTCGCCCTTTACAATCGCTTCGACTTCGATCGACAACTCAGGACAGACAGACCCATCCACCAAGACTTTTTCAGGACGAATCGTTAACTGCGCGATCGCTCGCTGCATCGCCAACAAGCTGGCATTCAAAATATTTAACCGATCAATTTCGTCGACTTCCGCACGCGCAATTCCATAAGCCAAGCAACTCTCGATGATTTGATCGTACAAGGCTTCGCGTTTTTTTTCAGTTAACTTTTTGGAATCCGCAACACCTTTCAGCAATTTTTCTGGATTTAAAATCACGGCCGCTGCAACAACGGGTCCCGCCAGCGGACCTCGCCCCGCCTCATCGACACCCGCAATAATCATTTCATTTGAAAAAGATAAGTGCATCCGTTCTTTTCCTTTGTTAAGGAGGCGCTTGCATCACTCCCACTCAATCGTGGCCGGTGGCTTATTCGTAATATCATACACCACTCGCGACACCGCCTTCACTTCATTCACGATCCGATGACTGACGTGCGACAAAAAATCAGGTGACAAATCGGCCCAATGTGCCGTCATAAAATCAATGGTTTTCACGGCTCGAAGCGCAATCACATAAGCATAATGGCGTGCGTCACCTTTAACGCCCACCGATTTTATCGGCAAGAAAACAGCAAAGGCTTGGCTCACTTCATCGTACAAACCCTGCTTTTGTAACTCTTCAATAAAAATCGCATCGACTTGCTGTAAAATCGAAACGTATTCCGGTTTGACTTCGCCCGTAATTCGAATTGCCAAACCCGGACCTGGAAAAGGATGCCGAAAAATCATTTCCGGAGGCAAGCCTAATACAATACCCATTTTCCGTACTTCGTCTTTAAACAATTCTCGCAGTGGTTCAATCAATTTTAACCGCATTTCCAAAGGCAAACCGCCTACGTTGTGATGGGATTTAATGACGTGACCTTTTCCCGTTTTTGTTTTCGCGGATTCAATCACATCCGGATAAATGGTTCCCTGCCCTAACCATTTTACGTTTAATTTTTCAGCCTCTTTTTCAAATACTCGGATAAAATGTTCACCCACGATTTTACGTTTTTTCTCAGGATCACTCACGCAAGCCAATGCCTGCATGAATCGATCTTTTGCATCAACGACGATTAAATTTATTTTCAAGTGTTTTGAAAATACTTTTCGAACATCTTCAACCTCGTTAAGACGCAACAAACCCGTATCCACCATCACACAAGTCAGCTGCTCACCCACCGCCTTGTGAATCAGTGTGGCCGCCACGGCAGAATCCACTCCTCCCGACAAACCCACAATCACTCGATCATTACCGACTTGTTCTTTAATCAGGCGCACACTCTCATCGATGATATTTCCCGCCGTCCAATTCGATTCGCAAGCACAAATATGTTTGACAAATTGCTCGAGAATTTCTTTTCCATATTGCGTGTGAGTGACTTCGGGATGAAATTGGAGTCCGTAAAAGCAACGAGTGTGATCACCCATCGCGGCGAAGGGTGAATTGTCTGTCGAGGCAATCGACTCAAACCCTTCTGGCAACTGCGTCACCACATCACCGTGACTCATCCAAACATCCAGCTTTTCCGGTATTTTATTAAATAAATTTTTTGTTTCACTCACGTGTAAAATGGCACGACCAAACTCAGCCTTCGCGGTCATATCCACTTTTCCGCCAAGCTGCAATGCCATCGTTTGCATACCGTAACAAATCCCCAGCACCGGGCAGCCGAGTTCGAACACAATGTTCGGGGCTCGTAAACTGTGGTTGACAGTCACCGTCTCGGGACCACCGGACAAGATAATTCCTTTGGGTGCAAACTCACGTATCGTTTGCTCGTCTTCGTCACAAGGCATTAATTCGCAGTAAACGCCCATTTCACGAACGCGTCGTGCGATCAATTGTGCGTACTGAGAACCGAAATCTAAAATGAGGATGCGATGCTGATGAATATCAAACGACACTTATTATTCTATCCAATAATTCGGTGATTCTTTGGTGATGATCACATCGTGCACGTGGCTTTCACGCACGCCCGCACTGGTGATTCGAATGAACTCTGTTTTTGTGCGCATTTCTTCGATATTTTTGCAGCCGGTATAACCCATGCTGGAACGCAAGCCACCCATGAGTTGATAAATCACCGCACGCAAAGAACCTTTGTAAGGAACACGACCTTCGATCCCTTCGGGCACGTATTTATTCACGTCCACCTCTTGAGCCTGAGAATAACGATCACTCGAGCCATGCACACCCGACATCGCGCCCGCCGAACCCATACCCCGATAAGCTTTATAAGAACGGCCCTGATAAAGAACCACTTCACCCGGCGACTCTTCCGTTCCCGCAAAAAGTCCACCGATCATCACCACATTTGCGCCAGCCGCTATCGCTTTGCAAACATCACCGGAAAAACGAATGCCTCCATCCGCGATAATCGGTATTTCTTTGCCTTTTAAGGCCTGGGCAACGTTGGCAATTGCGGTAATTTGCGGCACGCCAATTCCGGCCACTACCCGCGTAATACAAATCGAACCAGGACCCATACCAACCTTTACCGCATCCACGCCCGCCTTTGCTAAGGCTTTTGCGGCGTCGGCTGTGGCAATGTTACCACCGATGACCGGCAAATCCGGATAGTGCTTTTTAATCCAGGTAATTTGATCAATCACATTTTTTGAAAACCCGTGCGCGGTGTCAACCACGATCACATCGACTTTTTCAGCGACCAAGGCCGCAACGCGATATCCGCTTTGAAACCGACAGTTCGCAGAGAGTCGCGAATTTGATGACCC
>CAYGED010000180.1:0-3282 GCA_964348555.1 uncultured Coxiellaceae bacterium | reverse complement strand
GCCTATAATGTCACTCAACCACCATTTTTAGCGGTGAAAGCCGACGCAGGAACTTATGGCATGGCGGTAATGACCCTCAAAGACCCCAACGAACTGAACCAATTGAACCGAAAACAGCGAACGCGCATGTCGATTTCAAAAGGCGGAATACCCGTTACAAAAGTCATGGTACAAGAAGGTGTTTACACTTTTGAAACCGTTGACGACCATGGAGAAAAACACGTCGCTGAACCAGTTGTTTATCTATTCGGTCGACACGTCATCGGTGGATTTTATCGCGTACACAAAGAACGTGGCCCAGACGAGAATTTAAACGCTCCGGGAATGAATTTCGTGCCGCTCGCCTTTGATTGCACGTGCAATTCACCGTCAACAAAAGACGTTGCCACCAATCGATTTTACATTTATGGTGTGATTGGCCGACTGGCAGCACTCGCCGCAGCCAGGGAGTTATCC
The DNA here is from genome assembly GCA_964348555.1 of uncultured Coxiellaceae bacterium. Lineage (GTDB taxonomy): Bacteria > Pseudomonadota > Gammaproteobacteria > Coxiellales > Coxiellaceae > CAMTUH01. The sequence goes on along the minus strand of CAYGED010000180.1, from coordinate 2,826 downwards.
GTCTTTAAAGGGGGGCAACAATGAGCTTGCGCATCGGTATCTTAATGGATCCCATTGCTAACATTCAGGTAAAGAAAGACACGAGTTTTGCACTGCTTTTATCGGCACAAAAACGTGGCCATACCCTTTATTACCTCGAGCCTACCGACATTTTTTTACAAGCAGGAAACGTGATGGGATCGATGCGACGTCTCTTTGTCAACGACGACCCATCGCATTGGTTTCATCTCGAAAATTCGCCAACCACTCCGCTGACTGATCTTGATCTTTTGCTGATGCGAAAAGACCCACCCTTTGATATGCATTACATTTATTTGACGTATTTATTAGAAATGGCCGAAAAAGCCGGATTACTCGTCGTCAACAGACCCGCCAGCTTACGTGATGCCAACGAAAAACTATTTGCGAGCTGGTTTCCGACTTGTGTACCAAAAACTTTAGTGACTTCACGAAAAGATTTATTGCGTACTTTTATCGATGAACAAGGTGAAATCGTGATAAAACCACTCGGTGCAATGGCTGGCCAATCCATTTTTTATCTGCGCACCGGCGATGTCAACATTCCCGTTATTATTGAAACCATAACATCCGATGGATCTCGTTTTGTTATGGCACAACAATTTATCCCTGAAATAAAGAATGGCGATAAACGAATTATTTTAATCAACGGCGAACCGGTTCCTTATGCCTTGGCACGTATACCAAAGCAAGGTGATTTTCGCGGAAATTTAGCCGCTGGTGCACGTGGCGAAGGACGCGAACTCACCGAACGTGATCGCTGGATTTGCTCGCAAGTGGGTCCGGTGCTCCGTGAAAAAGGTCTCTGGTTTGTCGGTCTCGACGTTATCGGTGATTATTTAACAGAAATTAATGTCACGAGTCCCACCGGTTTACGCGAATTGCAATCTCAATTTACTATCGACATCGCCGGCCAATTTTTCGATTTTCTTGAAAAGAAGCTCGTTGCGTGAATCGATCAACCGCGACAACCCTTGCCGTTGCCTTTTTAAATTCCATTCATGAAATACAAGCAACACACCTTGCTGATGAATTGGAATTACCGATGGCGGATGTTCAATCACAAAATTTTGATTGCTTACTCGTTTTCACCGATACCCATCTCGAACTTCGCTCAACGAAGCCGAAACCTCCAGGCCCTATTTACGTCGATTTTTTATCGGGAACCTTAGCGCATCGCCGATTATACGGCGGCGGAAAAGGACAGCTGATCGCTCGGGCGGTTGGCTTTAAAAACAAGCCAAATCCAACCGTGCTGGATATCAGCGCTGGTTTAGGCCGAGATAGTTTTGTGCTCGCCACAGTGGGCGCAGAGGTTACCATGCTCGAGAGAAATCCGATCATTCATGCTTTACTGAAAGATGGTTTAGAACGCGCAAACGCAGCCGAGTGGTTTCGACAGCTCAAGTTAACCCTTCTAAAAAGCGAAGCAAGCGATTATTTAAAATCCCTTTCGATAAAACCCGACGTCATTTACTTTGATCCCATGTATCCAGATCGCAAGCAAACGGCTCTGGCGAAAAAAGAAATGCGCATGCTCCGAAAACTGGCTGGTACTGATGAAGATGCTGCCACCACGCTTGCCTTTGCGCTTCACCACGCAAAACACCGCGTGGTTGTCAAACGGCCTCGTCATTCGAAAAGCATCGAAGGGCAGAAGCCCAGCCTGGTATTCAACGGAAAAAGCAGCCGATTTGATGTTTACTTAACCTGAACACTTACGGTTTTACAATAACCATAATGACAATTAACATGAGTAATAATGTTGGGATCTCGTTAAACCAACGGAAAAAGATCGGAGAAAAACGATTTCGATCAATTTTAAATAATCGTAAAATTCGGCCACAATAAAAATGATAAATGAGCAGTAATAACACCAGAATCAGTTTTATTTGCATCCAACCCAGTGAAAAATATTCGCGAAAATTCAGTGCTAATAGCCACACACCTAAAAAAATGGTCAATACCATGGCCGGCGTCATGATGAAATAATATAATTTTCGTTCCATTGTTTTGAACCGATCCATGCTAATTTGATCATCACTTTGCGCGTGATAGACAAATAATCGCGGAAGATAGAATAAACCAGCAAACCACGCGACCATGAAAACAATATGAAAGGCTAAAATCCAACGCATTTACACTCATTCCAAACTTTATTATACTCGCTCAGTATAAATTAGAGGGGAGCACAATGACAGAATTAGAAATTACTTTTGGCCGTGCGGCTCGAGTGTGGTGGGCCTACACCTGGCGTGCTTTTCTGATCATGCTGGCCGTCGGGGTCGTGTTTGGTATCATCTTAACACTCACGCATAACCAAGGTACTCTGTCGCAACCCGGTAATCGTTTAGTGACTCAACTGCTAGCCCTGGTCATCGCAATTCCCATCGGCATATGGATGCTAAAAAAAGCTTTGTGTGCCCGCTTCAGGGAATTCCGAATTGCCCTGATTCGACGAGAACCCTCGGCGTAAGGTAAGCGCTGCAGCCCATAGTCTTTTCTAATATCAAAATGAGTCTGAAGGATTGAGCGGTTATGCACTTTTCCGGCAGTCTTCATGAATTTGTATAAAAAACTCGGCCGCAAGCGGCCGAGTTTTTCCCGTTTGAATTTCGCTTTGGCTGGAGTGAATCCGGTCAAAGCGACCAAAGGGGAGAATTGCATTTCTCCCCTTTGGACCCCATCGCTTTTGTCTCTGCGGCAAGGCACAGAGATTTCTTGCTTTAAAAATAAATAACCTACGTTACTGATGACGATTTCAAACTGGGTTACCTCTTAGACCTACAAACTACGGTATTTGTTTTT
>CAYGED010000179.1:0-3285 GCA_964348555.1 uncultured Coxiellaceae bacterium | reverse complement strand
TTCTTGATCACGCTCTTCTCGAAAAAATATTTTCAAAACATTCTCCGGAATACGTCTTCCATTTCGCCGCGATCCCCCGCGTTTCTTTTTCCGTAGAACATCCCCGGGAAACCACTGAAAACAATATCGTAGGCACCGTGGCGCTTCTCGAAGTAGCGAAAAATCACAAGGTAAAACGTTTTATATATTCAGCTTCTTCTTCGGCAACCTGTTGCGCCTGACTGGCAAATCGGCCGCGCTCTGAATAAATTCCAGAACCCTCGATGATTTCCGTTACCGCTTTTTCAATGCTTCGCGGCGTTATCTTATGCGCTTCGTTGTAACGACGTTGAATTTCCCGACGTCGCTCCGCTTCTTGCATGGCGCGCTTCATGGAATCAGTGACGGTATCAGCATACATAATGACTTTTCCATGGATGTTCCGTGCCGCACGCCCCATGGTTTGAATCAACGAACGCTCCGAACGTAAAAACCCTTCTTTATCCGCATCCAAAATGGCAACCAATGACACCTCTGGAATATCCAACCCTTCCCGCAATAAATTAATTCCAACGAGCACATCGAACGTGCCCAAACGCAAATCGCGTATAATTTCCACTCGCTCGACGGTGTCGATATCCGAATGCAGATAACGCACGCGCGCATCGTGTTCTGAAAGATATTCCGTTAAATCCTCAGCCATTCGTTTTGTTAAGGTCGTGACTAACACACGCTCTCGACTCAACGCTCGCTTTTTAATTTCCGACAACAAATCGTCAATCTGCTCTTTAACCGGCCGCACTTCGATTTCCGGATCCACCAAACCCGTTGGACGCACCAACAATTCCACCACCTGCTCACTTTTCTCCTTTTCGTAGGCACTGGGTGTTGCGGATACAAACACGGTTTGAGGAGAAATTTTTTCAAATTCATCAAATCGCAGCGGGCGATTATCCAAAGCCGATGGCAAACGAAACCCATATTCCACTAAGGTTTCTTTTCGGGCGCGATCCCCACGATACATCCCGCCCAATTGCGGAATCGTCACGTGCGATTCGTCGATAGTTAACAACGCATCCTTCGGCAAATACTCCATCAAGGTGGGCGGCGGTTCTCCCGAAGATCGACCCGACAAATACCGCGAATAATTTTCGATACCCGAACAATAACCCAATTCTACAATCATTTCTAAATCGAATTTCGTGCGCTGCTCTAAACGCTGACGTTCCACCAACTTGTTTGCTTTTTCTAAAAAATCTAAATGCTCCTTTAATTCCAGCTTAATTTCATCGACTGTCTTTAACAATTTTTCTCGTGGCGTGACATAATGTGTCTTCGGATAAATGGTCACCCTCGGTACTTTCTGAAAAACTTCACCACTCAACGGATCAAAAAAACCGATGTTTTCAACTTCGTTATCAAACAGCTCAATGCGAACCGCATCGCGTTCAGAATCAGCTGGATAAATATCAATGACATCACCGCGCACGCGATACGTGGCGCGTCGCAATTCTAAATCGTTTCGCGTGTACTGCATTTCCGCCAATCGATGTAAAATTTGGCGCTGGTCCATGGAATCGCCCCGACTGACGTGCAACAACATTTTTAAATAAGAATCCGGATCACCTAAACCATAAATCGCCGACACCGTCGCCACGATGATGGTATCTTTTCGTTCGGTGATCGCCTTGGTGGCTGACAATCGCATTTGCTCAATATGCTCATTGATGGACGCGTCTTTTTCGATATAGGTATCCGAGCTTGGGACATAAGCTTCTGGCTGATAGTAATCATAATAAGAAACAAAATACTCGACGGCACTCTCGGGGAAAAAATCCCGCATCTCCGCGTAAAACTGTGCCGCCAAGGTTTTATTTGGCTCGAGAATTAACGCCGGTCGCTGTAAAGCTTGAATCACGTTAGCGATCGTAAATGTCTTGCCTGATCCCGTCACACCGAGAAGCGTTTGGCGAGCCAAACCATCACGCAGTCCTTCTATCAATTTCTCAATGGCTTGTGGCTGATCACCGCTGGGCTTGAATTTAGACACTAATTTAAAAGGCTTCGACATAAAAACTTTTTCCCCGGCTTGCCTGCCACGGGGTATATATTACCGTTGTTTATAGGCTTTATTTCCGTTACCATCACGTCTGTCCTAACGGAGCTTAACGCATGAACGAGATCTTATCCACTCGAACTAAACAACTCGAACCCTCTGCCACCATGGCCGTTACCGCTAAAGCTGAGGCCCTCAAATCTCAAGGGCTGGATATCATCAGCCTAAGCATCGGTGAGCCGGACTTCGATACGCCCAACTTCATTAAAGAAGCGGCTATCAAAGCCATTAACCAAGGTGTGACGAAGTATACCGGCGTTGATGGAACTCCTGCCCTACGGCAAGCGATCGTCCAAAAACTCGAGCGTGATAATGCCTTAAGCTACCAACCGGATGAAATCATTGTCACCAGCGGCGCCAAACAGGCGATTTACAATGCCGCGTTGGCTACGTTGAACCCCGGCGACGAAGTGATTATTCCAACGCCTTATTGGGTTAGCTACCCGCCGATTGCCCAAATGGCGGAAGCAAAATCCGTTATCGTTGAAACAACTATTTCACAGCGATTTAAAATTACGCCGGCTCAATTGGAAAAAGCGATTACCTCAAAAACACGTTGGCTAATATTGAATAGTCCCAGCAATCCTTCCGGAATGGCCTACACGTTCGATGAATTAAAAGCATTGGGCGATGTTCTCCTCAAACATCCGAATATTTTGATCATCTCTGATGATATTTACGAATACATTCTTTGGGGACAACCAAAATTTGTAAACATCATCAATGCCTGTCCAAGTTTACGTGATCGAACCATCGTCGTGAATGGCGCTTCAAAATGTTATGCCATGACCGGCTGGCGGGTGGGCTATGCGGCTGCCCCAAAATCGATTATCGCTGGTCTTAAAAAAATTCAATCGCAAAGTACCACTTGTGCTTGCTCCATTTCACAAGCCGCCTCAGTCGCAGGATTGCAAAAAGATCGTAGCCACTTTGATTATTTAAAAGAAGCCTATGAAAAGCGGCATGATTTGGTGCACAACGCATTAAATCAAATGAACGGTGTGCAATGCGCACCCGCTGATGGTGCATTTTATTTATTTCCGGACGTTTCAAAAGTGATTCAGCGGCTCGGTTTAAAATCCGATGTCGAACTCTCAACGCACTTGCTGGAAACCGCTCACGTCGCTGTCGTTCCTGGCACAGCTTTTGGTTCTCCGGGTTACATTCGCCTCTCATGCGCCACCAGCGAG
>CAYGED010000178.1:0-3323 GCA_964348555.1 uncultured Coxiellaceae bacterium | reverse complement strand
CTGTCTCACTACGACGCGGCCATCGCCAATTATCTACTCACACAAACACCCGAAAGCGAGCCTCACTTCCCTAACGAACTGACTTTGCGCTATCAAAAAAAAATGGGGCTGCGCTATGGAGAAAACCCCCATCAACCCAGCGCTCTCTATAGCACGAGAGGCGCTGACGGTCTTGCTAACGCAACCCTCACACAAGGAAAGCCATTGTCCTTTAACAACCTCATCGATGCTGACTGCGCTTATTCTTGTGTGAATGAATTTCCCTCTGATCATCCCAGCTGCGTGATTGTCAAACACGCCACACCTTGCGGGGTGGCTCAAGCCGAAATGCAAGTAAATGCCTATAAAAAAGCTTATTCAACCGACCCGCAGTCAGCCTTTGGCGGTATCATTGCCTTTAACACCACGGTCGACCTTGAGACGGCAAAAAAAATAATGACACAACAATTTGTTGAAGTCGTCATCGCCCCAGACTTTTCTGTGGAAGCACAACACGCCTTCAGCCATAAATCCAATATCCGTGTTTTATCTTGCCCCGCACCAGAATTCGCAAAGACCTATGACATAAAAACCATTTCTGGTGGTTTATTAGTTCAACTCCCCGACAACTCCTTCTTGGAACCCAAAGACATGCGTACGGTAACCGACCGGCAACCGTCACTGGATGAAATGAAGGATTTGCTCTTTGCTTGGAATGTCGTTAAATACGTTAAATCCAATGCCATCGTGATCGCCAAAGATCGCACGACGCTCGGCATCGGCGCGGGACAAACGAGCCGAGTGTTTGCCACAAAAATCGCGATTTTAAAAGCGAAAGAAGCCAATCTTTCTTTACAAGAAAGCGTGCTTGCTTCCGATGCATTCTTTCCTTTCGCCGATAGCATCGAAATTGCCGCAAATAATGGTGTGACGGCCATCATTCAACCCGGTGGATCTAAACGCGATGATGAAGTGATCGCAACGGCCAATAAATTTAACATCGCGATGATACTAACTGGCCAACGTCATTTCCGGCACTAGAGAATCTCATCAACCTCTAAAAAATTTTCAATGGCTCGATCGGGATCCTGTGCTTTTGTCACTGCGGAAATAACCGCTATACCGCTCACACCCGTCTTTGCAACCGCCTCCAATCGATCCGTGCTGATTCCACCAATGGCAACCACTGGATACGGAGACCAATGGCACCATTCGCGTAATCGCGTTAAACCTTGAGGAGCAAAGTCCATCACTTTGGTCGTGGTCTCATAAATCGGACCCAACGCCACATACGAAGGCCGAAAGACATGTGCTCTGGCAAGCTCATAATAACTGTGCGTGCTAATCCCCAAACGCAAGCCCGCTTTTTTTATCGCGCTGACATCTGTCTTTAACAAATCCGTTTGACCCACGTGAACACCATACGCACCGTGTTTAATAGCGAATTCCCAATAATCATTAATATACAATTTGGCATGATATTGTTCTGCTATTTTTATGCTGTGCTTTATCTCATCTTCAACATTCATTTTTTCTTTTATTCGCAACTGCAACGTACGAACACCCTTCGCACACAAACGTTTAACCCAATCCGAATGATCAACAATGGGATAAAATCCAATTTTCCCGCTCTCCGGAGAAGCTTTAAAATTCGATGGCTCACACTCATCAGTAACCCACGGCAAATCAAGTGATGTTTTTATAAACGCACCTCGCCCCAAACAATGGGCTTGACCCAGACGATAAGCGCGGCGAATCCCTGCTTGCACATACATCTTGGCGAGAATGACGGCATCTTTTATTTCATGTTTCAGTGCGAGTGCCGATGCGATAGCGGTGCTTAACGTACAACCCGTTCCTCGTATCATTCCCATCGAAATTCGATCGGTATGCATCCAAAAGGCCTCATTCCCATTGCTGAAATAATCCGACGAAAATTTCCCAGGTAAATGGCCACCTTTTATAAGAACCGCCGGAATTCCCATTGCTAAAAATTGACGAGCGGCCTTTTCAACATCAGCATTATTTGTAATTTTCATTCCCACTAACTTTTCCGCTTCGAGAACATTCGGCGTTAACAATGTCAGCAAAGGAAAAAGACGATCCCGTATACGCGCAGTCGCTTCTTCATCGACCAACGCTCCGCCGACGGATGCCATTAAAACGGGATCACCAACAATAGGACCCGAATAATTATTTAAATAATTGCAAAGGGTATCAATTAACGTTGACGATCCTAACAAACCCAATTTAATGGCAGACGGTGAAGCGTCGTGATCCAATGCTTGCAGCTGTGCTTGTAAAAAGCTTGGATCACATGGAATTAATTGTGTTACGAATTGACTATTTTGCGCGGTTAAGGTCGTAATCACGGTCGACACGTGCACGCCAAAATCATTTCCCGTCGCAAGATCCGCTTGAATCCCAGCACCGCCACTGCAATCGGAACCCGCAATCGACCACAGGATGGGTTTTGATTCAGGCATCGATTGCCTCATGCCAAAAAGGTTTACCCACAATCGGCGTTGAGGCTTTTGCTGAATCACGCGCAGGGATAAGACCAGCTTCATAGCCTAAACGACCTGCACGAATCGCAAACGAAAATGCTCTTGCCATTTCAACCGGATTACCCGACAAGGCTACTGCACTATTTAATAAACAGCCGTCAAATCCCATTTCCATTGCCTTTGCGGCGTCCGAGGGTTTGCCAATTCCAGCGTCAATGATGATGGGCACTTCAGAAAAACGCTCGCGCAAGAGTTGAAGCGCATAAGGATTCGAAATTCCTCTCCCACTCCCAATTGGAGCTGCCCACGGCATTAAAACGCGACAACCCACGTCCATCAATCGCTGGCACAAAATCAAATCTTCGGTGCAATAGGGAAATACATCAAACCCCATTTTGACCAACTGCTCTGCCGCTTTTACAAGATCGAACGGGTTGGGCGCTAATGTGTAATCATCACCAATGACTTCTAATTTTATCCAATGGGTTTCAAATAATTCTGAGGCCATTTGCGCAGTCACCACCGCTTCTTTAATGGAGTGGCAACCCGCTGTGTTTGGCAACATTCGACAGTTCAGTTTTTTCAGCAAATTCCAAAACTCATTCGGACCATTCGCTTGTGTCTGGCGACGAACAGAAACCGTAATAATCTCTGTATCCGATGCCTGTATCGCTTCAGATAGAATTTCTGGTGATGGATAACTCGCTGTACCCAACAAAAGTCGTGAAGTCATCAGCTCTTTTCCTAAATGCCACATCGGCATTAACCTCCCTGCATTGCAGAAACAACTTCAATTCGATCACCATCACGAATCACCCACCGATCATACTGTGATCG
>CAYGED010000177.1:0-3365 GCA_964348555.1 uncultured Coxiellaceae bacterium | reverse complement strand
AGCTTGGCGTTGGCTTTCGGCCAGTCATAGAGGTGGACGCTGGTGCCCTTTTCTTCCTTCGCCGGACGCACTCGCAGGTAAACGTCCTCTGCGGTGTACGGAATGAACGGCGCCAGAAGCTTGGACAGCTCAAAGAGCATGAAGCGCAACAAGCCAATAGCCTGGCTCCGTTTGCGGGAACGGCGAAGCCACCACTGGGAAAAATCTTCCAGCGTGGTATTTTCGATGGGCAGCAAGATAACATCTTTTTTCAAAAAAACCATCTCGTCGCCATCAAAGACCACCCGATAACCATCATCGCGCCCCGTAATTTGCAAATAAGGCGAGCGCTCAGGCAAAATAAAATAATAATTCAACTTCGCGCAAATAGACGAAAGCTTATTTTTAAATAATTGATAATCGAAAGTAATCCCTGGCTCATTAATTCTCGACGTAACAGAAGCAGCCACTGAATAACTGTGACCATGCCATCGTTCACGATGCGTTGGCGAAAATATTGTAAAATGCGCAATGTTAAAAACAAAAGCTTCGGGATAAAAATCCAAGGTTACCGTACGCGACATCACAACCTCTCCACTTGATTAAAATCAGAAAATCCAATCAATGGCATATCGATACCTCGCACCAGCGCAATCATTTTAAATAATTCCCCCATCTCACTCGGCAAGGTTAAACGCTTAATTTCCTGCGCCGTTCTAAACGCAATCACGACATCTTCAGCAGGCGGCGCGAGATCAATAAGGCCACAATTCAATAAAAATGCTGCCTGATGCGTAAATCCAACAACGTCTAAATCACTTTGTTTTGCGGCTTCAGCAACACAGGTAAAATCCACGTGAGCGGTAATATCTTGCAATCCCGTCAACACGAGAGGATCGGCGTGCGCACGATGACGATAATGGCACATGACAGTCCCCTGACGGCGATCGGGGTGATAATATTCGTGCCTTGGAAAACCGTAATCCATTAACAATATCAATCCTCGTTGCAAACAATTCGATAACGATCGAATCCACGATGGCAATTGCAAATTAATTTCTGATTCATAACCCGACTCAAACGCTGTGTTTAAACGCCCAACACACTCAACCAATTCTTTAGTGCTTGGCTCATCCACATGCCAAATAAATTCACCCTCCATAAAATCGACATAATATTCTTTAATCGTATTTTCAATTTTGAATTTATGAACGGGCATCGCGTCCATCACTTCATTGGCAATGATAACCCCGTCCATCGGTTGAGACGGCAATCGGTCGAGCCAGGTAACGCATGACAAATACTGGGGGGCTTTTTCTTGAAACAGTCGACGCTGACGATCGCGCAGATCAGCGCTGACTTCTAAAATATAATAATGCAGCGGCAACCTATCTTCCCTCTCGAGCGCTTGCAGCACATCAAGCGCCATCTTGCCCGAGCCCGCGCCCAATTCAAAAATGTGCCCCGAGGACAACTCCGACAGCACCTGAATGCATTGACGAGCAACGCATTGTGAAAATAAGGGTGAAATTTCAGGGGCCGTCACAAAGTCGCCAGAAGTACCCAATTTCTGAGAACCCGCGCTATAATAGCCAAGCCCTGGCGCATACAAGGCCAGTGACATGTAACGCTCAAAAGGGATTGGCCCCAGCTGACGAATTTCTTCGGCAATTTGTACCGTCAATCGATCGCTGTAAGCTTGAGCGAAAGTATCTGGAAAAGGTAAACGATTAGCTTTCATGTGTAGGTTACTTTATCGGAAAATGCATTGATGTCAAATCCACCCAGTCAAAAAGTCGCCTTGGTTACAGGGTCCGCCATTCGTATTGGAAAAGCCCTCATCGAAGCTCTGCATGCACACCAATACCGCGTGATTATTCACTACCATCATTCTAAAAAAGAGGCTGAATCCCTCTTGCAACAGTGCTTGCAGCGAAGACCCAACTCAGCGATCGCCTCGGCAGCAAATTTAGATAGCCCTGAAAACTGTGCAAATTTAATTAAAACGGCTTTCGAAAAATGGCACCGCCTCGATTTGCTCGTGAACAATGCCTCTCGGTATTTCCCAAACGTCGTCGGAAATACCAGCGAAACGCAATGGAATGAACTCATGAACGCCAACCTCGCATCGCCTTACTTCCTCTCTCAGGCTGCCTTTCCACACCTAAAAACTACAAAGGGAAGCATCATTAATATGAGTGACAGCGCGATTGCAGAAGGCGTTCCGAAACGGGGTTATAGCGCTTACAACGCAAGCAAAGCGGGACTCAATGGCTTAACACGATCGTTGGCTCTCGAATTCGCACCGGATGTCCGTGTAAACGCCATCGCACCTGGCTCAACCTTACCGCCTAAAGAAAAAAGCCCAGAGGCCATTGAAAAAACTTCTCAAGAGATCCCCCTCAAAAAATATGGCAATCTCGACGACATTGTTCGCACGTTATTTTTCCTCATTGAAAATACACACATTACAGGCCAAATAATTTCTATCGACGGGGGAGAGTCATTGCAATCGATTGCCTCCCTACGATAGACTGATCGATACAATGAACGCAAAGGAGAATGCTCATGCCTTTCTTTCGTAAAAGGATGACGATTACCATCGCGCTACTGTTGAGCTTCCTTTTAAGCAGCTGCACCAATTTATCGGTACCTCAACCCACGTCGACTTATCAACAAAAACCCTGGTACTTACGCTCACAAGCGCTAAAGCGAATTAACCAATGGCATGCGCAAGGTGCTTTCAGCATCCACCAACCCAACAAAACCGTGATCGCCACTTATGATTGGCAACAGCGGGATCAAAATTACCATATCCGCATTCAGTCTTCGTTCAATACCTACAGCATCAACATCACGGGACGCCCAGGCATGGTGATGTTATGGCGCTCCAACAAAGAACATTTTACGGCGACCACACCCGAGCGACTGATGCAAGAACAACTGGGATGGCGATTGCCTATCTCGGATCTGCATTATTGGATACTCGGCCTGCCAGCACCCGGCATGGACCACCGCGAATATGATGACTATGGCCATTTGTCCGTCCTGATGCAAAATGGTTTCACGGTGAAATTTTTCGATTACACCACCGTTGGTAAGGTCGACTTGCCACAAATGCTCTTGATGACGAATGGTCACGTCGAGTTACGCATCGCCATTAAACACTGGCATTTATCTTAGCCCGGAAATTTCACACCAGGTCTACTGCGCAAGCATAGCGGTCCATCCTTTGACACCCAGAAAAAAGGTGCTAACATGGCCAATAAAAAAATCCCCGTGGCAAGCCGCGGTGTTTGGATGATTGGATTTTCATTCGAATTGGGGTGTCGCCAAGCGGTAAGGCACCGGGTTTTGATCCCGGCATTCCTAGGTTCGAATCCTAG
>CAYGED010000176.1:0-3366 GCA_964348555.1 uncultured Coxiellaceae bacterium | reverse complement strand
TCACCGGTGTCACCGTAAGCAACGCGGAAGTTGCTGATTTTCGAGAAAAACAACAAGCAAAACAGAATTCAAAAGAATACCACGTGCAAACCATATTAATTCCGCTCAGCGAGACGGCAACACCCGAACAAATCGACGAACTAAAACAGCAAGCCGAAACGCTTTTTCAACAACTGCAAAATGGCGCGAGCTTCACGACAGCCATGAACGACCATCCCGGCAGTATCGACCTTGGCTGGCGTCCCTTAAGCGACTTACCAACGATTTTTACTGATCCTGTCACAACCCTGAGAACAGGGGAATTGTTTGGTCCCATAAAAGCACAAAATGGTTTTCACATTATCAAATTGCTCGCGACGCGACAAAAAAATAATGGGTACACAGACGCTCAAATTCAACGAATTCTCTTCCAACAAAAATTTCAACAAGCGTTAGAAAACTGGCTTAAAGAGCTTAAAAAATCAGCTTTCATACAAACCAATATGGACTGAGATTTAATGAAACCCATCGCCATTACGCTTGGTGATCCCGCCGGAATTGGCGCGGAAATTTTGCTAAAGGCAGCCCCGCAACTCGCTTCGCTAGCACTCGTTGCATTTGCTGACAGAAACCTCTTGGCCGAGCGCGCCCATTTTTTTAAATTACCCCTGCCCAACAATCTTAGTATTCATCACGTGCCACTCAATGAACCGAGCCATCTTGGTGAACCTAACAAAGCCAACGCACACCATGTCCTTGAGACATTAAAATTAGCCGCTCGTGCTTGCCAAGAAAAAAAATGCAGCGCATTAGTGACGGGCCCGGTCAGTAAATTTATCCTTCAAGAAGCCGGTATTCCATTTCTGGGTCATACGGAATGGCTGGCGGATTTCTTTCATGTCAAACAAACGGTCATGTGCTTTGTCAGCGATCGATTTAAAATTGCGCTTTACACCACACACCTTCCTTTGTCGACAGTCGCAAGCACGCTCGATGCAAAAACATTAAAGCAATGCTTGTTGATTCTCAATCGCAGTTTGATCGATGATTTTAAAATCGCAAAGCCACGCATCGTCATTTGCGGATTGAACCCGCATGCTGGCGAAGCGGGATACTTAGGTCAAGAAGAACAAACGATCATCAAGCCCGTCATCGATGCATTAAATCAAACGGGCTTACAACTCTGTGGGCCGGTTTCCGCCGACACAGCCTTCACGCCCGATACCTTAAAAAATACCGATGCCGTGTTGGCGATGTATCACGACCAAGGTCTCCCGGTGGTGAAAGCCCTTAACTTCCACGATGCGGTAAACATCACACTCGGATTACCCATCATTCGCACCTCAGTCGATCATGGCACGGCTTTTTCAATCGCTACAATGGGTAATGCCAATCCCAGCAGCCTCATCGCGGCTATTCGCTTAGCCCATCAAATTGCCTCGAAACAGCTGAAAAAAAGAGAATGACACACCATCCACGAAAACGATTTGGCCAACATTTTTTGTCGGATCCCTCCGTGATCGACCAAATCGTATCGGCCATCGCGCCCAAACCCAACGATCATTTGGTTGAAATTGGGCCTGGAGAAGGTGTGTTAACCGAAGTGCTCCTGGATGATTGTGCGCAAATCGACGTGATTGAAATCGACCGCGATCTCGTTCGCTTACTTCAAGCGAAATTTAAAGATCATGCCAATCTTCGCATTCATTCTGGAGACGCGCTTAATTTTCATTTTGAAACACTCAAAAATTCAAACCAACGACTGCGCATCATCGGTAATTTACCTTACAACATTTCCTCGCCACTGTTATTTAAACTGTTTGAGATCTCAGATGCCATTAAAGATATGCATTTTATGCTGCAAAAAGAAGTTGTCGCGCGGCTCGCTGCAAAACCCAATTCGCCTGATTATGGTCGACTGAGCATCATGGCTCAGTATTATTGTGACATCACTGAATTATTGACCGTTCCACCTGACGCGTTTACCCCACCCCCACGCGTTTATTCCGCCATGGTCCGACTCAATCCTTTGCACGATACAAAACGAGTGGCAAAAGACCTGGCCGTCCTGAGCCGGGTCGTCAAAGAAGCCTTTACTTACCGTCGCAAAACGCTGAGCAATGCCTTAAAGCGGATCATTTCCAGCAACGACTTGATCCAGCTTAAGATCGACCCGCAAAAACGCCCACAAGAATTAACAGTGGAAGATTTTCTCAAAATCAGTAATATGTTGAGTGAGTGACGACTGCCTGACTCTTAATCAGCGGGTCCACGGTTCGATTGCATAGTATATTTTCACATAAGGAACTATTAGACGACAGTCTATTCATCAAAAAAATGGGTTATATAACCTATTTTAGGGTGGGGAAGTGGTGGGGACTGTCGTACTTCTATTTAGAATTCATACAATTACCTGGTTGGTAACCAGTCCATTATAAGTAAAATACCTGCATTAAATTTTAAAACGCGCAGTTAAAAAGTTAAGGAATGCACGAATACGAGCGGGGAGATGTCCGCCTTGACCAAGATATATTGCATGTAGTGGGTCTGCATCGCCAGGATTATAATCTTCTAGCACTGGTATCAGCCGACCCGCCTCAATATCTTCGCGCACTTGAAAAGCAGCTAATCTTGCTAAGCCAACGCCCTCTAAAACTAGCTGACGCAAAGCATCGCCATCGCTGACTTGAACATTTCCTACAACAGGGAATCGTTTTTGTGTACCATTTACAAGCAACGGCCATCCTTTTTCAGTGCGAATAAAATTAAAGCCTAGTCGATTATGTTGTTCGAGATCTTTAGGAGTTTGTGGAATACCTTTACGTTTTAAATAAGTTGGTGCACCAACAATTATTCGCCGTGTTTCACCTAATTTGCGCGCAATAAGCGTGGAATCTTTTAAGGGTCCGGTGCGAATAGCAATATCAATATATTCTTCCATTAAATCGATTACTCGATCGGTCAGTACAATATCCAGGCTCACGCCGGGATTATTGGCGAGAAACTCAGGAATTATCGGTATTAAAAAGCGACGGCCAATGGCGATATTAGTTGTCACACGCAAATGTCCTGTTGGGACACTCGTTAATACTGAGCGCTCAGCTTCATCGAGATCGGTGAGAACACGAATCCCTTGTTCGTAAAAAGTGCGTCCTTCGGGCGTGAGTTGAAGTCGGCGTGTAGAGCGATTAAAAAGTCGGATACCAAGTCGCGCTTCCAGCCGTGCAATCAGTTTGCTGACGGCAGAAGGGGTCATTTGATAATGCTTGGCAACTTTGGAAAAACTGCCTAATTCGACTGTTTTTACAAAGACTTCGAGCTCTCGGAATCGATCTATTTGCAATCTTGGCATAGTGAATCTATTTCATAAGTAATATGACTAAATAT
>CAYGED010000175.1:0-3374 GCA_964348555.1 uncultured Coxiellaceae bacterium | reverse complement strand
CACCAAACGTGCATTAGAGTTATAAAGGTAGCCCAAGCCCGTGATGGCATTGACAACGGCTGGCACTCTCGCAAATCGCGCTGCTATTCCACCGTGTAAAATTGACTTCACGGCAACATGATGAATCAAATCAGGCTTAAGACGACGATAAAGCTTCCACAAAGAGAAAATAGAAAAGATTTCTTTTATTGGATTTAACCCTGAGCGATTTAAACGAACCGGATGAAAATAGAAACCTTCCTCAATAATTCGCGCAGCGTGTTCAGATGATGGTGCAGCCACATGCACCTCATAGGCCGCTTGCTTAGCCACTTTTGCAAGCACTAAGCGATGGGACAAGAAAAATTTTGCTGCGCTAACAACGAATAGTATTTTTTTCACAGTTTAAAACAAAGTCCTGATAAGTTGCTTCCAGACCAACTCGAAGTGAAATACGGGATGACCAACCCATTTTTTTCAACCGCGAAATGTCCAACAGCTTCCGCGGGGTACCGTCGGGTTTTGAAATATCCCATACCACATTTCCACCATATCCAACAACCTCGGCTATTTGTGTGGCAATCTCGCGTATTGAAAAATCCTCACCACAACCAACATTAACGATGGGCGGAAAATCGGTGGTTAATATTGAAATATATTCTGAATCAGGCAGATTCATTAAAAAAACACACGCGTCTGCCGCATCATCACAATTTAAAAATTCTCGTCTGGGATTACCACTGCCCCAAACAGTGACACTCGAAGCATTCTCAACTTTGGCTTTATGAAATTTGTAAATCATTGCTGGAATCACGTGCGAATTCACGGGATCATAATGGTCGCCCAAGCCATAAAGATTAGTGGGCATCACCGATAAATAACGCGTGCTATATTGGCGATTATACGACCAACACATCTCAATGCCTGCGATTTTTGCAATAGCATAGGGTCGATTTGTTTTTTCAAGTGGACCATCCATCAAATAACTTTCTTTTATGGGTTGCGCACAATCACGCGGATAAATGCAGGATGATCCCAAAAATAATAATCGTTTAATACCAAACTTCCAAGCGGCATGAATCACATTTTTTTCGATAGCCAAATTCTCATAAATAAAATTAGCTGGGTAGCTAGCATTGGCCAGAATCCCTCCGACCTTGCCGGCTGATAAAAAGACATAATCCGGCTGCTCACTTTGGAAAAATGCTTCTACGGCTCGCTGATCCATCAAATCAAGTTCATCGTGCGATCGGCCAATTAAATGCCGATAACCTTTCATCTCGAGAGCTCGAGTGATAGCACTTCCCACCATCCCTCGGTGACCGGCGATATAAATACGATCATTTTGATTCATGCTAAACGTCCCAACTCACGGGGGTTGGATGCCCATATTGACGAACAGCGAGCTCTCGCTCTGCTTCGGCGTAATCAATTTCCACCATTTCTTTAACCAAGTCTTTAAAGCTGATTTTTGGCTGCCATTTTAATTGAGTCTTCGCTTTCGTTGGGTCTCCGGTAAGCGTGAATACTTCAGAAGGTCTAAAATAACGTGAGTCCACCGCCACGATACACCGACCATGGTCATCATAACCTTTTTCGTTGATACCCTGGCCTTCCCAATGCATCAAAATTCCGAGTTCATTCGCAACGGCATTCACAAAATCCCTCACGCTGTGCTGTTCACCAGAAGCAATGACAAAATCTTCTGGTTTCTCTTGTTGCAACATCAGCCATTGCGCTTCAACGTAATCTTTGGCATGCCCCCAATCACGTTTCGCATCTAAATTACCGAGAAATAAACACGATTGCAAACCACATTTGATGCGAGACAATGCTGTGGTAATTTTTTTAGTCACAAACGTTCCACCACGAATTGGTGATTCATGATTGAATAAAATTCCGTTGCAAGCATACATCCCATAAGCTTCACGATAATTAACCGTTATCCAGTAAGCATATAATTTGGCAACTGCGTAAGGTGAGCGCGGGTAAAACGGAGTTGTTTCACGCTGAGGTGTTTCCTGGATCAACCCATACAATTCAGACGTCGATGCTTGGTAAAAACGTGTTTTATTCTCAAGTTTTAAAATGCGAATGGTTTCAAGTAATCGCAAAACACCTAAGGCATCTACGTTCGCCGTGTACTCTGGGTTTTTAAATGAAACAGCCACATGACTTTGAGCGGCAAGATTATAAATT
Source organism: uncultured Coxiellaceae bacterium (assembly GCA_964348555.1). Taxonomy (GTDB): domain Bacteria; phylum Pseudomonadota; class Gammaproteobacteria; order Coxiellales; family Coxiellaceae; genus CAMTUH01. The sequence goes on along the minus strand of CAYGED010000175.1, from coordinate 1,196 downwards.
TCATCCGGCTGAACATTTTGAATAATGTGCATCAATCCCGAAGATTCAGTCATGTCACCATAATGCAAAAATAGCTTTGCATTTTCATCGTGAGGGTCTTGATACAGATGATTAATTCGATCCGTGTTAAACAAAGACGCTCTGCGTTTAACCCCATGCACTTCATAACCTTTTTTTAGCAAAAGTTCAGTCAGATAAGCACCATCTTGACCGGTAATTCCCGTAATTAATGCACTCTTTGTCACAGCTGCCCTCCTTCTTCTATTACATCCAAAAAATGTTCGCAAAATAATTGCTCTGAATCTAGACTGCTTAAATACCGACGGTATTCCTGCTGACCCGTTTCAGCGATCTCAACGTATCTCGGATAGTTTGTCAGCACTGCATCTATAGTGGATTCCATTTTAGTTAAATTCCAATCGTAAGAGATCATCGTTTCCCCATCACGAAATAAATTCGGCCACGTCTCCAAATGCGACACGTCTGGTTTAAGCAGTAACCCCCCCGTCAGCAATACTTCAAAATCCTTTAAGGTTATCTCACCCAGTCCGAAGGGCGAGATCACAATTTTGCTGGAGCTAATTTCTTTATAATATTTACTTCGAGAAAGCTTGTTAGTTTGAAGGTATTTATGTAAACGTTTACGTGTTTCTTTTCGCTGCCAACAAACGGTTTCTCGATCATATTGTATTCCCATTCGACAAGAAATATCCCATTGCCGCTTTTTTTGAGGGGACACAAATTTTTTTGGAAATGATAGCAACCAAGAAACAGGGAATTGATGGTATAACATCATGCGATACGGCCCAAGTCGTGAGTAATCCGCCAAGCCTGAATTCCATCCTACTTTTAATTTAGACAGTAAGCTAGCATCCAAAATTGGCTCTGAATAGCTCTCAAAAACATCTCTAATCCCATATTGCTGATGATAGAAGTCAGTATAAGGTCGAAACCCATACATCGGGCACAAATATTTTTGCCGGTCTTTTAACAGTTGATTTTTTACGTAAAAATCAACATAAGGTAAAATTCGCGCGTGAGACCATCCTGTACTATCACTAATGTCAAAATAGATGATTTTCTCCGAGCATTTTCGAAAATTCTCAAACTCATTGATAATCCCATTGGTATCGTTTCGCCACTGTTTGCGGAAATATTTGCTGTCAATTAATATAATATCGGCATTGATAAAATTA
>CAYGED010000174.1:0-3375 GCA_964348555.1 uncultured Coxiellaceae bacterium | reverse complement strand
GTTCAGTATTTTTCTCAATTGAGTCAGACAGCCTCGCACGAGGACGACGAAAAAAAATACGTCGTCCCGGCAGGGATTACCAGGATCCAAACCACAGAGACGTTATTTGAGTCCAAGTTTTTTCTCAAGGTAATGAATATTTTGAGCGCCTTTTCGGTAAGCGGGGTCTTCCATCAACAGTTGATGCAGAGAAATATTGGTTTTAATCCCATCAACGACCAGCTCCATTAAAGCATTTTTCATGCGTTCGATGGCAATTTCACGAGTCTCGCCGTAGGTAATTAATTTTCCGACCATTGAATCATAGTAGGGAGGGACGCGATAACCACTGTATAAATGCGAATCCATTCGCACACCCATGCCACCGGGTGCGTGATAAAGTTTCACGACGCCTGGGCTTGGCATAAATGTTTTGGCGTCTTCTGCATTAATTCGGCATTCAATGGCGTGGCCTTTGATATGAATATCTTCCTGCGTAAAACTCAGCGGTAATCCAGCGGCAACACGAATTTGCTCTTTAATAATATCAATGCCGGTAATCATTTCAGTGACAGGGTGTTCAACTTGGATTCGTGTGTTCATCTCAATAAAATAAAATTCTCCATTTTCATAGAGGAATTCGAAAGTGCCGGCGCCGCAATATTTCATGGCGATGCAGGCTTCGACACAACGTTGACCAATTCGGTTTCGCTCTTCAGTGGTAATGCCTGGCGCAGGCGCTTCTTCGATGACTTTTTGATGACGCCGCTGAATGGAACAGTCACGTTCGCCCAAATGAATCGCGTGGCCGTGGTTATCACCCATGACTTGAATTTCAATGTGGCGTGGTGTGCTAAGAAATTTTTCCATGTACACTTGGTCGTTGCCGAAGGCGGCGGCGGCTTCGGTTCTTGTCATCGCAATAAAATTAATTAAATCCGATTCGTTGTGCACCACGCGCATACCTCGGCCACCGCCACCGCCAGCGGCTTTAATTAATACGGGAAATCCGATGCGTCGTGCAATGTCGATATTTTTTTGATTATCTTGGCCGAGTGCCCCATCAGAACCGGGAATGCAAGGAATACCGGCTTCTTTCATGACTTTAATCGCCGACACTTTGTTTCCCATTAATTCGATGGTTTGCGGGGAGGGGCCGATAAAAGTAAATCCACTTTTTTCAACTTGTTCCGCAAAATCGGGATTTTCAGCGAGAAAACCATAGCCGGGATGAATTGCATCGGCTTCCGCAATTTCTGCAGCGCTGACGACGGCGGGTATGCTGAGGTAGCTGTCTTTGCTGTTGGAGGGGCCAATGCAAACCGCTTCATCCGCCAAGCGAACGTGCATGAGATTTTTATCGGCGGTGGAATAAACGGCGATTGTTTTGATGCCGAGTTCCTTACAGGCGCGGTGAATACGCAATGCAATTTCACCACGATTGGCGATTAATACTTTTTTAAACATCGCTTATTCGTCCGTTTCAATGATAAATAAAGATTGATCGAATTCGACGGGTTGTCCGTTATCCACTAAACGCGCGCTAATAACGCCACTTTTATCGGCTTCGATTTTGTTAAACATTTTCATGGCTTCAATTAAACAAAGCGTGTCGCCAGCGGCAACGCGTTTTCCAACTTCCACGAAGGGTTTTGCGCCAGGTGTTGGTGCCAAATAAGCCGTTCCGACCATGGGTGCTTTTACGGCGTGTCCCACAATTTCTTCTTCAGCGGGCGCCGTTAATTTATGCTCTTCCACGTGAGTGGTGGGTGTTGGTGCGGCAACCATTGTCGTTGGTTGCACAACGGTTTGTGGGGCGGGCATTCGGCTGATGCGAACGGATTCTTCACCCGAAGTCACTTCAATCTCGCCAACACCGGTTTCGTTAATGAGTTCAATCAGTTTGCGAATTTTCCGGATATCCACGGTATTTCTCCCAGCTTAGGAATTAGAGCCTGTTTTATAAGTCTTTTAAATAATGATCCGCAGCCAACAGCGCCAATGAATAACTGTAGTCTCCAAAGCCCATGACCACGCCAACCGCAATATCCGATAAATAAGACACATGACGAAAAGATTCACGGGAATGGATATTGCTGAGATGCAGCTCGATAAAGGGAATCTTTACCGCCAGAAAAGCGTCGCGTAGAGCAATGCTGGTGTGCGTCAAGGCGCCTGGGTTGATCAGGATAAAATTAATCTTCTGATCGGCGGCTTTGTGTATGGCCTCGATGATTTTATGTTCCGCATTGCTTTGGAGCGCCTCGATCTCGTGGCCCAAACGCTTAGCGTGGTCTTTTAGGGCGCCGATGATGTCATTCAGGGTTTGGTGGCCATAAATCTCTGGCTCGCGAATGCCCAGCCTATCTAAATTTGGACCATTTAGGATTAATATCTTTGGCATGATTCCATTTTGCCTTAAGCAGCCCATAATGTCTAGTTTAATGAAAATAGCTTCACGTTCGACGAAATTTCTAACATTTTTGGAGATTTTTAGCTGAGGTTCGCTCTGAAGGGAGGCTTTTGGACGATCCAGTCTATCAAATCGCGTTCAAATGACAAGGGTTGTTATGAAAATGTGTAGGCAGTGGATTAGCAGATGGATGGTTAGTTGAAATACCTTAATCAAAGGCTATACGTCTTTAAGAAGGTTGATTTATGTGCAGCCACTGCCCCTAACCATCAGCGTTTTCCGTCGTAGATCAGTGAAATAACCGAGTTAAAGATCTCGAAGATGAGTCAATTGGCTTTCAATGATTTTTTGTCTGCTTTTATTTTTCACCTGGGTTAGCCATTCGTGAAGTAGGTCAAATCGAAAATTTTCGGGTAATTCGATTTCCGTTAGTCGTTTGAATAAGTTTGATTTTGCTGGGATAAAATAGAGAGTATCGAATAAGGCTTTTTCAGGAATTGCCATGAGCACTGAATGCTTCCCATAGGTATTGTATCCAGTAAACAAAACAGGATTAATACGGTGGATTAAAATTTTTCCTAAAGGTGTCTCAAATGATCTTGTTTTTCCATTGGAGATTGCGAAGACCGTATGGGGTATTTGTTCGATCATGCCATGATAATATAAAGCAGAATAGAGTGAAACATAGGCCATCATCGGATATACAAGAATAGTTGGTAAGAGAAGTGGGTCAACCGAATCCGAATAAGCCCATCTTCCTCTTGCTAAATGGATAATAGTATTTTGTTTGGCAAGTCGCGATAAAATAATGGCCGCATGATTAGCAGATACATTCAGTATTTTTGCGGCTTCTTTTGTAAAAAATAAAGGCGCTAAAATTTTTAATTTTTGATGAGCGGTGAGTAAATTCATTTTTTTAGCCATTGTAAATAATCAAATACGCTGTCAGAAATTGTTTTCCAATAATCTTTATTACTATAAAG
>CAYGED010000173.1:0-3427 GCA_964348555.1 uncultured Coxiellaceae bacterium | reverse complement strand
TAATATGCAATACAGTCTGAAATATAAAAGGAGTTAAAATGAAATAACTTAAATTTGCAGAAATCGCAAAACTTGAAATAACTGTAACCAAATTGAATTCCATATCGCTCAAAATAATTTTCATACGCTTTTTAATTTCAGAAAAGTCAATGGCCACAGCGTGTCGTCTCTTGAGACTGTCTTGCAAAAAAAATACGATTAACAAAAATACGATAACTGCCCATAGAGATACTGCTGCAAAATTAGCTTTCCAACCTACATACTGCTCGATGAAGCCACCCAACACAGGGGCAATTACTGGGACTCTTCAGCATCGTAACAATGGTAATGTTCGTAGTCCCGTGCTAACTTTGCTTCTTCGGTGGGCGTCATTCGAGAGCTGACTTCCGAAGGACGAACCTTATTCATTTGATCTCGAATTAATACGCAAGGGGAGGCTTTGGGGTATTCGGTCTGATTATTTTCTACACAGCCCGTGAGCAGACAGCTGGCCACGATACTTAGAATGATCCATTTACTCATGGTGATCCCCCTTCGTTTCACGTATTATTCTTTGAGTATAGAAGAAGAATTTATTTATGGTTAAGCAATACGAGAAAAAAGATCCCAACCAGGACCGTGAGGCCAGTCGTTATGAACATCCGGTCCCCAGTCGGGAGCACATCATCAATTATCTAGAACATATGAATCGGCCTGTATCGTTCCGTCACTTGTTAGAGGCTTTTGCCCTTAAAAATGAGTCGGAAGAAGAGGGCTTGCGTCGGCGTTTGATTGCCATGCAACGCGACGGTCAGCTCATGAGTAATCGTCGAAATAGTTACGCGCTTGTTAAGCACTTGTCACTCGTGCGTGGCCGAATTCAAGCACATCGCGACGGATTTGGTTTTCTGATTCCTGACGATGGTTCTGAAGATGTTTTTCTTCCTTCTCGCGAAGTTTGTTCGGTTTTTACGGATGACATAGTGTTGGTGCGTGTGACCAATCCCGGTGCGAGACGTTTGGAAGGAACCATCGTTGAAGTTCTAGAACGCAACACTCACCAGGTCGTCGGTCGTTTTTTTGAAGAAGCTGGGATGCTGTTTGTTGACCCCGACAACAAAACTATTCCACAAGACATTCTTATTCCACTGGATCAAACGGCTGCTGCAAAACCGGGTCAATTTGTGGTAGTAGCCATTACAATTCAACCCAGCAAACGTCGACAAGCGGTTGGACGCATCATTGAAATTTTAGGCGATCATTTAACGCCAGGAATGGAAGTTCAGCTAGCGATTCATTCCCATGAATTACCCTATAAATGGCCCGATGAAGTTTTGCGTGAAGCACAGCGATTTCATGCCGACGTGTTAGAGGTTGACAAACGCGGGCGAAAAAGTTTAACGCATTTAAATTTCATTACGATCGATGGTGAAGACGCTAAAGATTTTGATGACGCTGTTTATTGTGAACCAAAAAAAAGTGGCGGTTGGAAATTGTTTGTTGCGATTGCGGATGTTTCACACTATGTAAAATTCCAATCACCTTTGGACATCGAAGCCAAAATACGAGGTAATTCCGTTTATTTTCCAGCAAAAGTTATTCCCATGCTGCCGGAGTCCTTGTCGAATAACCTCTGCTCATTAAAACCAAACACCGATCGACTCGCGGTTGTTTGTGAGATGGAAGTGACTGACGAAGGAAAGGTGTCGAAGTTTCAATTCTATGAATCGGTCATTCACTCCAAGGCGAGACTCACCTATAGCCAAGTGGCGGGTATCATTACGGGTCAGCAAACTAAAAGTCCCGATATCGTAACGTTGATTAATCATCTTTATCAGCTTTATAAAAAATTACTAAAGCAACGCATTTACCGAGGGGCTATTGAGTTCGAGACGACTGAAACTCGTGTTGAATTTAATAAACAAGGAAAAATTAAACGCATTATTCCGGTTGTACGAAATGAGGCGCATCGACTTATTGAAGAGTGTATGTTGGCAGCCAATGTTTCCACATCAAAATTTTTGGAAAAAAATAAGATGCCAACCTTGTATCGGGTACACGAAGGGCCCGATCCACAAAAATTAATGGACTTGCGCGATTTTCTAAAAGCATTTGGTTTGCGACTGTCGGGTGGAGACAAACCGGCTCCAATCGATTACGCAAAATTATTAGAGCGTATTGGAAAACGCCCCGATGCGCATTTGTTACAAGTGGTTATGCTGCGTTCCTTGCAACAAGCAATTTACACACCCGAAAATGTTGGGCATTTTGGTTTGTCCTACGATGGTTATTGCCATTTCACTTCGCCCATTCGCCGATTCCCGGATTTGCTGGTTCATCGTGGGATTAAACATATTTTAAATCGAAAAGCGGCGTCAGCATTTTATTATGACAACGAGCACATGCACACATTGGGTGAGCATTGTTCAATGACAGAACGTCGAGCCGATCGGGCGACGCGTGATGCGTTGGATTGGTTGAAATGCGAATACATGCAAAATAAAGTGGGCGAAGTTTTTGATGGGCATATTACCGATGTTACGGGCTTTGGCGTTTTTGTGAAGCTTGACCAAGTCTACGTTGAGGGCTTGATCCACGTCACTTCCTTGGCGAATGATTATTATGACTTTGATCCGATTCACCGCCTACTAAGGGGAAAACGCGCTGGTCGCGTTTATCGCTTGGGCGATGCGTTGAAAGTTCAGGTGGCGCGAGTGGATTTGGATCAGCGCAAAATTGATTTTGAACTGCTCGGAGGGACATCTTCGACAAAGAAAGGCCAACCCAGCAAGGCAAAGCAGCCGCGAAAGACCGGTGGACACCGGAAGGGCACCCACCGGCGTCGGTAGGAACCGCAAAAAAAGATTACACGCGCTTCGCTGGTGAAGCCAGTTCACGCGACAGCGACTCAAGGGGAAAGCGTCACGCGCAATGTTCGAAATTTATTTATTATATCAATTACTTAAACAACGAATGTTTAAATTTTAAGCTTGCCTTAAGCTTGGCTTTTAGGGTAAAATACGAAATCACTCTCAGGTATGAGTTCAGTGGCACCGGATGCTTGAACCAGTAAAAGAGCATCCCGATGAGCCAAGCAAAGAAGATTGGTTTACTGTCCGCGACCGGTATAGGTATCACAACCGTCATTGGTAGCGGTTGGTTATTTTCTTCCTATTATGCATCTAAAATTGCAGGTCCCGCTTCTATATTATCCTGGATCATTGGAGGGATCATTGCGATTTTAATGGGCCTTGCTTTGGCTGAATTGTCCGCCCTCCATCCCGAGCGTGGTTTGTTTTCGAGGCTCTTGTCCATTTCACATAATCGCGACCTTGGGTTTATCACCGCGATTTCAAATTGGTTGTCCGTATTAATTATTATTCCTTCCGAAGCGGAAGCCACGATTCAATATTTAAGTTCACTTTACCACCCATTCACTCATTATATT
>CAYGED010000172.1:0-3432 GCA_964348555.1 uncultured Coxiellaceae bacterium | reverse complement strand
GTCATAAGTATGCGTATACTTGGCCGCTATCCGGCATTTATTTCTTTCCTCCAAGCACTGGAACAAAACCTGCGTCTCTATGATGTTAGTGAAATAACTATTAGCGAATCAAGTGGGGCATCATTAAATAACGAAGATCTTAATTTTCAGCTTAAAATACTAACTAACAGCTTAAACAAACAAAAATAATGGCGATCACACCAAGCAAAAGACAAGATAGGATGACCACTTTACTTCTTGTTTTAGTGGGCATAGTCGCTGGTTATTTATATTATTCGCAGGTATCAAGCAACTCTGTTACCCTTTATCCACCGCTTCGTGCTGATGCCAATGATTCTCTTTCTCAATTCAAGAATATAAATCTGAACTATCAGATTTTTGACTCTGCCCAAATCAAAACCTTGAGAACCTTTGGCGCAAATCCAGTTTTGCCCGGACAAACCGGCAAGACTGATATTTTTGGAGGTTTTTAGAAAGGTTTTATCAAATCCAATCACTAATTTTGCGACATATTAACCTGATTTAATTTTGCCGACCAAAATACCAACAATATTAGTAGAGGAACTTCTTAAGCGCGGAATTATAACCGAACAGCAAGTAGAAGAAGTTGCCCAAGAAGCTCAAACTCAAAACGAAACCTTTGAGTTTATTTTGTCAAAGAAAGAAATCATCGCTGAAAATGCTCTGCTGGAAATTAAATCAAAGGTTTACAATCTACCAATTGTCAACCTCTCCGAAATAGAAATAAACAAGGATATCTCCAAAGAAATATCCAGCGACGTTGTTTCTTTTTACAAAATAATTCCTTTTGCAAAAGAAAATGAGATTCTAAAAGTAGGCATTGTAAATCCAGAGGACATAGATGCTCTGGAGGCTTTAAAATTCATTTCCACCAATAGAGGCATCCAGGTTGAGAAATATTTGATGGATATCAAAGATTTTAATAATTTGGCAAGCAGTTACAAAACGTTAGGAATTGAGGTTGGTAAGGCCTTGGAGTCTTTAAGCGAGGAGTTGGGTCAAAAACAATTAAAAATATCAGACAAAATCGGTGGACTAGAAGAAATCACTGCGGAAGCGCCGGTTACCAAAGTAGTGGCGGTTATTGTTAAGCATGCTGTTCAAACAAGATCTTCTGATATACACATTGAACCCCTAGAAGATAAAGTCAGATTGCGTTTCAGAATTGACGGTGTTTTGCAAACCACACTTTTTTTGCCAACAACATTGCATTCAGCCTTAATCAGCAGAATCAAAATCCTCTCTGATTTAAAGATAGACGAGACTCGAGTTCCTCAAGATGGTAGATTCTCCACCCGTTTTGCCGAACGTACCATAGATTTTCGCGTTTCCACTTTCCCCACGAGAAATGGAGAGAAAGTAGTTTTGAGAATATTAGACCCATTGGTTGGAAATGTACGCCTTACTGATTTGGGCTTGGAGGGAAGATCGCTTGAATTGATTAGAAGAAATCTCTCCAAACCGTTCGGTTCAATTTTAATAACTGGTCCAACTGGCTCTGGAAAATCAACCACACTTGCTGCCATGCTTAGAGAAATCAACGAAGAAGGTATCAATATAATAACCCTTGAAGATCCTATTGAATACTATGTCGAGGGTGTAAATCAATCCCAGATCCATGAAGAAATTGGCTACACTTTTGCCAGTGGACTGCGTCACATACTCCGACAGGATCCAGATACGATAATGGTCGGTGAGATAAGAGATGGCGAGACAGCAGCTTTGGCAACACAAGCTGCTCTTACGGGACACGTCGTCCTGTCTACCTTACACACCAATGATTCTATTGGGGTTATCCCTCGTCTTGTAGATATGGGTGTAGAAAAATACCTCATCGCTCCAACATTAAACCTTGCCGCAGGACAACGTCTTGTGCGCAGGTTGTGTGATGATTGTAAAATTACTGTTGAAGCATCTCCAGCAGAAGACAAAATTATCCGCGATGGTCTATCCAAACTCCCAAACGAAGTAACTGAAGGTTTGTTAAATGAAAAATTAACAATATATAAGCCCAGCGAAAGCGGCTGCAAAACCTGCAATGGAAAAACCTACAAAGGACGAGTAGCAATATTTGAAGCCATGGAAATCAATGATGATATAGAAAAAATAATCCTGGGAGAAATATCAGAGCAAGCACTAAGAAAAGAAACACAGCGCCAAAATATGGTCACAATGTTTCAAGATGGTATAATAAAAGTACTCCGAGGACTTACTTCTTTGGAAGAAGTAATGTCGGCGGCACAAGATTACAAAGAAGAAGAAAATTAATCATTAGCACAAAGCTCATAACTAATTGTTTGTAGTAATAATACATAAATAATACGTCATGAGCTGGCAATCGCTTGGAATATAAAAAACAACTAGAAGATTTTCTTATTTTAACGGCGCAACACAATGGCTCTGATCTTCATCTTTCACCAGGACATTATCCAGCTATCAGAATAGATGGCAGATTGGTGGCACTAACAGATTTTCCCATTCTCGATACCGAGACACTCAATAATATGCTTCTATCCATTCTGTCAGAGGATAGAAAATCTAGATTACAAAACGAAAAAGATGTTGATTTTTCTTACGAACTACAAAACAGAGCGCGATTCCGAGTTAATATTTATCAAACACGAGTAGGTTTATCAGCGGCTTTTAGACTGATTACGGAGGAAATCAGGAGTATTAAAGAGCTTAGCCTCCCTCCTATTGTGGACTATTTTTCCAGACTATCTCAAGGCTTTGTGCTTGTTGTCGGTCCTAATGGTCACGGTAAATCTACAACTATGGCTGCAATTATTAACCAGATTAACCACGAACGCTCTGAAAAAATAATTACCCTGGAAGACCCAGTTGAATATATTATGACTCCCGATAAAAGCATCATCGACCAACGCGAATTGGGAGCCGATTTTGTTTCATTTCAAAGTGCAATAAGGGCAACTTTCAGAGAAAATGTAAATGTCATAATGGTTGGAGAAATGCGCGATTATGAAACCATGAGTGCAGCAGTTACTGCCGCAGAAACCGGACATTTGGTACTAGCCTCACTTCACACTAATAATGCCGCCCAAAGCATCGAAAGAATAGTCGATAGTTTCCCTCCTGCACAACAACCCCAGGTTATATCACAGCTTTCAAATACCATATCCGGCATAATATCCCAGAGACTTGTACCTCGTCTTAATGGAGGGGTTATCCCGGCAATTGAAGTGCTTATATCTGATTCGGCTGTGAGAACTATAATCCGTGAAAGAAAATTCCAACAACTTGGTTTGGCCATCGAAACTGGATCAGACAAAGGCATGATTACTCTGAATCGTTCCTTGTCCAATTTGGTCAACTCGCGAGAGATTTCTCTTGAACAAGCAGAGTTTTGGTCATTAAACCGCAATGAGTTGAGAGAGATGTTAGGATAAATAC
>CAYGED010000171.1:0-3481 GCA_964348555.1 uncultured Coxiellaceae bacterium | reverse complement strand
AAAATTTTCATGCCTGTTAGCTGTGATTTTTCAGGATGAAATTGAACACCAAAAATATTTTCTTTCTCACAGCCACAACGTATTTTACTGAATATTCACAATACGCACTCGCTGTCTCAAAGGCCTCACCTTCACTGGGTGCATAGTAGCTGTGAACAAAATAAACATCCACGGGGCTTTCGAGGCCTTTTAATAAGCGGCTTTTTGGATTAATCTGTAATTCATTCCAACCAATGTGCGGCACTTTTGTTGAAGAGCGATTAAAACAGCGGACTTTTCCTTTAATCCACCCCAAACCCAGTTCTGAACCTTCTTCACTTCCTTCAAATAAAAATTGAAACCCCAAACAAATCCCCAAACAAGGTTTTTTTTCGTGTAACACCAGATCATTTAACATGTCCACGTGGCCCCTTTCGCGCAGCCCTTGCATCCCGGCATTAAAAGCACCAACCCCCGGGAGGAGAATTTTATCGGCATTTTTAAGCGCTTCACCCGTTGAGGCTACATAGGTTTCAACATCAAAGCAATTCAACGCGTTCACGACAGAACGAATATTGGCTAAGCCATAATCCACAACCGCGATTTTCATCAACCACTACCGCACTTTAAAAATAGGCTCTAACACGGCACAATTCAATGCTGACTCAAAACGATTTGAGGCCAGTAGAGACTGAATTTCAGATAAGGTTTTTTCGTAGGCATTGGTAACATGATTTAAATCACGCTCATCATGTGCATATGAAATATTGTGCGAGCTTTGCATTAAAACACCATATTCAATCATCTTTTGCATGAACATCGTGCGTATCGCTTCCTTTCGGACACCTTGATAATCTTTAATCACCAGAAATTTCCAAGAAGGAATTCCGCTAAGCGAAAACACCTCTTGCAACTTTGTTTTCTCAATAATTGACTGCACTCTATCCGAAAGCCGCTTCCCTTTTTGATTCAAATTTTCAATCACGTTTTCACGCTTCATTTTATCGATTACCGCAATCGCCGCAGCTAAAGAAAGCGTCTCTCCACCAAATGTCCCAGAATAAAAAATTTCTTCCATGAGTCGCATGATATCGGCTCGCCCTACGACCGCTGAAATAGGCATGCCATTTCCCATGGATTTTCCAAACGCAGCTAAATCAGGCGTTACACCAAATAGATGTTGCGCTCCACCGAGATCACATCGAAACCCCGAAATAATTTCGTCAAATATCAGCACCGCTCCAGCTTGTTGAGTTAATGCTTTCACGTTGTGAAGAAATTCGATTGGCGAATCGTGCATCATATTAATGGGTTCTAAAATAACAGCTGCGAACTCTCTTGGGTGCTGTTTGAATAGGTGATGCAAGGTATCAATATGGTTATACTCAAATCGATGCGTTAATTCACTTACTGACTTCGGCACACCCAAATTTCTCACGGTTGAGCCAATGTACCAATCCTGCCAACCATGATATCCACACACAGCAATTCGATCGCGCTTAGTGTAGCCACGTGCTAAACGTATGGCTGCTGAAGTAGCGTCTGAACCATTTTTTCCGTAACGCACCATTTCAGCACATGGAATCAATTCAATTAAGCGCTCAGCAAGCTGAATTTCCAATTCGGTGGCTAAACTAAAGGAAATTCCGTTGCGCAGTTGATCTTGAATCGCTGCATCCACATCGGGATCGGCGTAACCCAAAATGACAGACAGGAGTCCGTTAACCATATCCACGTATTCATTACCATCAACGTCCCAAACTCGTCCACCCATTCCACGTTTTAAAAATAAAGGGGAACAGCCTCTGGGGTACTGTAAATAGCTTTTACTAAAAGTTTGAGAAGCAACGGGGATACACGCCGAGGCTTTCTCAAATAATTCCTCGCTACGTTTATATTTCGAGTCTCTCATTCTGAACCTCGCAAACCAAATCAACTGGTTGGTTATATTTAGCTGATTTCAAAGCGGCCAACGCAATAACAAGATCCGCAAGTCCGTCTTGTCCACTTGCCAACATCGAGTCATCTTCATCCAAACTGTGAATAAACCGCTGAACAAGAATATCATAAGCTGAGTTTAAATCTTCGTTATCATCATGGTAAATAGTTTCCCATTTAGCGAGGGATTTTGAATACAAACGAACAGTGCAGATTTCGGGATTTTTTCCTTCGCTTTGCCAAATTAACGTGCCGTCAGTACCAACAATTTCACAACCTCTACGTTTCACTTGCTGTAAAAAATCAAGATGAATTTCAGATCGAACACCTGATCGGTGCAGCATCATGATACTAGCATAATCTTCAACGTTGATTTCTAAATCACCAAGCTGAGCCGTTGCCGCCATCACTGAAATCACGTCACCCAACAACCAGCGCAAATAATCAATCTCGTGGATCGCATCCAAAACAACTCCACCACCTTTTTCTGAGCTCGCCGCATAAAGCTGTCGATAATCCTGCTTGGGGCGCATATTCGGCAAATAATTTCCATAATAAGCCCGCGTGAACAAAGGGCGACCGATACGAGGCAAATACTTTTCCAACGTGGAAATCGCCGAATGAAAACGCATATTGCAAACCACAAATACTTTAGACTTCTTTTCTTTTGCTATTTTTAAAAACTCCTCTGCATCCGAAAATTGGTTTGAAATCGGTTTTTCGATTAGCACTGGAATATTAGCATCCACACAAAATTTCGCGATTTTTATATGCCCATCCGGCGGCGTCGCAATAATAGCACCGTTAGGTTTCCAGGCTAAAGCAGCCTCTAAACCAGAAAAAATGGTAACCGAATCACTATTTTTATAATAATCCCTTACGCTTTCTGCACTATCATAAACGCCTACCTCCGAATATTTTTTTGCGTTTGCCACATGCCGTTTTCCAATAGATCCACAACCGATAATTAATAATTTCATACCTAAACTCCCTTGGCATGATAAATAGCCTGCGCGAAATCTGCAGGCGTATCAATATCGATGGATCTTTCTAATGGCATTAAATGTGCTTTCAATGAATCGCCATAAAATGTTTTCTGCACTAAAAATTCTGGCACGTAAACAGCATAAGTGCTACCGTTATCAATGCAAATCAAACCCATCCGCGAGGCGCGTGAATCCACTTCATCCGGAAAAAGAGGCTTAACATTTCCATCATTCCAAACTAATAATTGATGTGCCGGTAACGGACATTCTTTGACAGCCAGCGAAAAACGACAAGTATCCGATAGCAACCCAACAACGGCTTTAATATCCTCAGCATTTCGCATCGGTGCGGTTGCATAAAGAACGATGAATTGATCACAGTGATTTCCAGGTTTGCTGAGAAAATCAAAACAAACATCGTTTACCGTTGAATGGTCAGCGGCCAAAAACGAATCGCGCTTATCGATCTCCGCACCATATTTTTTGGCTACCAACGCAATTTCATCATCTTCCGTTGATACCACCACGCGTTCAAATAACTTTGTTTTTAAGGCCGCTTCAATCGTATAGGCGATGAT
>CAYGED010000170.1:0-3493 GCA_964348555.1 uncultured Coxiellaceae bacterium | reverse complement strand
TGCCTCCATGATGTGCGCACTAATTTGATTATTCACCAAACCTTTTTTTGCTAATTTTTCTTTTTTCGCGCCATCGAACGCGGTTGTGTCATCCCTAAATTCAGCAATTAAAAGTTTAGGATCATCCGTCTCAAAGAGGGATTTTGCTTTTCCGCTATAAAGCAATTTTCGTTTCAAAACCATGATCAGCTGGGTAACTTTTCTTGTAAGTCAGATAGAATTCGTTTTGCAATTTCTGAATCAACTGGCTTGTTGGTTTGATCCAATAAACCCACTTCCGTTTGATTACCTTGCGATTGTAAATACACTCGGTAAATGGGCGTTGTTTCCTGAATTCTTCCACCAGAAACCGCCTTGTCCAACACATAAAAAGAGTTCATTCCTTCATCCTGATCCAACACCTTGTAAGGTGTGCGGTGAAGCGCATCACCAACAAATGCCCACGCCTGTTGGTTTTTTGCATTGATTAATAATGTTTCCTGACCACTTTTATCTAAAAATAACCTAGCAAATTCCTGCTTTTGCAAACCAGCCGCTTCGGCAGAATTTTTCTTTTTAAATCGGTCAAGATTACTTCCCGGCGGTACCATTGATGGGGGTTGGGATGACGCACCTGCAGAACCCGACACCGGATAAAAACTTTGGCTCGGTTGAATTCCGACACCGCTCGGTGCAACAATGGGATGCACGGTTTGCGACTGCTTGAGATAAGCCGTGTTGTGATTCGAACACGCGGCTAAACAGCCGCCCAACAGCCCAATAAAAATAATTCGCAGATATTGATTCATTTTGTCATCCTCTTAAATTTGAATACCCGTGTTACGCAAAGCATTTTTCACATCCCCATAGCACGTCGAGCTCAAGGGTGTTAACGGCAATCGGATACCGCCAGGAATTTTTCCCATCTTTTCCAAAACCCACTTCGTCGGAATAGGATTCGATTCAACAAATAAAGCACTGTAAAGCGCGCTCATTTTATTATTATATTGTTTTGCCAAATCGATTTTATTTGCAATCGTCGCCGCACAAAACAAATGAAACTCTTTTGGCATAATATTCGCAACGACTGAAATCACCCCAACACCACCGGCTAACATAAATTCCATTGCCGTTTTGTCATCACCACTGAGCAAGTCAAAATCATCTTCACAACCTGCTTTAATTTGTTTGACTCTGGTAATATCCCCCGTTCCTTCTTTAATACCAACAACGTTAACAATTTTAGATAAGCGCAAAACGGTTTGTGGCAATAAATCACACCCCGTCCGAGACGGTATATTATAGAGAATTTGTGGAAGAGGTACAGCATTAGCCACAGCACTATAATGCTGAAAAAGACCTTCTTGTGTTGGTTTGTTGTAGTAAGGTGTCACGAGCAAAGCGGCATCGGCGCCCAGTTCCATGGCTTGCTGAGTCAAGGCAATGGCATGTCGAGTCGAGTTAGCTCCGGTACCAATGATCACGGGAATCCGCCCCTTCACTTGATCAACCGTGTGAGAAATGATTTTAGAGCGCTCCTCTGGTTCTATTGTCGATGCCTCACCCGTGGTACCTAAAACAACTAAACCATCCGTGTCGCTTTCCAAATGCCAATCGATTAATTTCCCTAGGCTTGGATAATCAACATCCCCATTTGGCTTCATGGGGGTTACCAAAGCCACTAGGCTGCCTCTAAACATATTCTCCATTCGCTCCTTCTACCCAAGTAGGTCCCTTCATACGTGGGACCTTATCAGTCCCCATTCTAAGCCAACTCCCTCGCCGACCGCAATGATGGCCACGTCAGCGCTCTGATCAAATATTGAATGCTTATCCGGATAGTACCTGTAATGCTTTAGGCTGAGCACGAACACAGGCACCCAGCGCTCTTATCGCTCGCGAGATACAAAAATCAATTAAAGATTGGAAGCGGCCGAAGCACAAATTGCGTAAAAAACGTCAATAAAAACTTACTTGTTGATTTTACTAATAATTTTTAATATGGACGTTGGTGGTTTCGAGAACTTTGGTGGAAATTTTTCTAATTTTCTATTGCATTGTATTATAATTAAACTATTAAGTGTTGACTCAATTGATGATATTTAACTCAACAGGAGGTTATTTATGAAAAACTTATTATTTGCTAGTTCTTTGGTCATTTCTTCTTTTGTGATGGGAATCAGTTATGCAGATACTGTAACTGTAAAACCTGGCACATACTGCGGCAGAGCAGAAGGCTTGGGTGATTCAGCTGTATTGCGAGTCACTGCCCCTGATGGTAGCGGCAAGCAAATGGGTGGAGCTCAGTGGGCCAATAGTACCTGCATCAAGGGTTGCGGATGGCGAACTTGGTCCTTTAATGGGATGCAAGTACTTTTATTTAGTGGAACCTACCGCATAGACTTTGTGAACAATTTTAGTGGGGTCTATAATGGGAGTAATCAAATCAAGATTACTGATGGAAATGGTACGGGCTTTCAAGGAACTTACACTTCTGGTGCTAATTGCAACTGGCATTAAGCACACGAATCAGCTGAATTTTCGAGCATAATTTTTTGAAGAAACTGCTTCTTTCATGGGCAGTTTCTTCATATACGGCAGTTGGTAAATTGCTTTTATTTTAGATCTCCCCATCGTGATTGCATTAAACTAACCTCAGTTTTGGATTGTTGGCACTCATCATAGCGTTGAAGCAAAATACTTAGCGCCATATTTATCCGAATACACGTTCAGATTTAATCGACGTCATGATCCTGATTCTATGTTTTTTAGAGCGCTGGGTGCCTGTGTTCGTGCTCAGCCCAGCATTACAGGTACTATCCGGATAAGCATTCAATATTGAACTATAATTTTAAGGTGGCACTCAACTCTCAACAACGTGAATCTCTCCTCTTTCGATCACGTGTGTCGTAACGTGTTGATTGGGTGCCACCTATTTTGTTCATCGCCTTCACGTCGTATACTAAGCCTATGAATTGGGAAATCATCACACTAGGAACTCTTGCCGCCGCTATTATCATCGCGATTGTGGGTCTCATACGCTGGGACCGTCGATTTCTGCTCCTTCAAGAACGGCTGAAACAGTTGACCACGGATCGTGACGCTATTCAACAATTGATGAAACAACACAGCCAAGAACAAAATGAGCAACGCCAGCGATTTGACGAGCATCAATTCAAAAGCCTGAAGACATTGCAAGACAGCTTACACCAAGGGATGTCATCCGTTCGCGACCAACTCAGCAACATGCTTACCCACCACACCGATTCACTAGGAAAACGCGTTGATAAATTCACCGACGAAACTCAACAACGTTTGAAAGAAATCAGCGGGCAAGTCGATCGAAAATTGATGGAAGGATTTGAAAAAACCACCGCCACATTCACGGACGTTGTCAAACGTCTTACTATCATTGATGAAGCACAGAAGAAAATCACGGAACTTTCAAGCAGCGTGGTCAGCCTGCAGGAAATCCTCTCCGATAAACGCTCACGCGGCGCCTTTGGTGAAGTGC
>CAYGED010000169.1:0-3549 GCA_964348555.1 uncultured Coxiellaceae bacterium | reverse complement strand
ATCAAGGGCTAATGGTATTGAAGCCGCCGAGGTATTTCCATGTTCCTCAATCGTCAGAACCACTCGCTCCAATGGTAAATTCAGTCGCTTTGCCATCGCTTGAATAATTCGCATATTGGCTTGATGCGGAATAAGCCAATCCACCTGCGATCGTTCGAGTCCACTTTGCGACAAGGTTTCATCCACGATTTCGCCCAATTTGGTTACCGCGATTTTAAAAACTTCACCGCCTCGCATGTGAAGGTGCAAAGGTTCATCGGGGTACCACGTGGGGTTAGGCGCATGAATGAGTTCGCTGTAATGACCATTCGAATGCAAGAGCGTTTTCAATATTCCTGGTTCTTTGCTCGCACGCAAAATCACCGCGCCTGCACCATCACCAAATAAAATACAAGTGCCGCGATCTTTCCAATCGACCAGCTTTGTCAACGCCTCCACACCAATCACTAAAGCTGTTTTTATCGCACCGCTTCGAATATATTGATCGGCGACACTCACCGCATAAATAAAACCAGCACACGCTGCATTCAAATCAAACGCAGGAATATCCGATTTAATGTTCAAATGCTTTTGCACCAGACAGGCGGTGCTCGGAAAGAAAAATTCGGGTGTGGCAGTGCCAACGATAATCATTTCAATTTCTTGAGGATCGATGCTGGCCATTTCGATCGCGCGTTTTGACGCTTCTACCGCCATCGTCGTGGTGTTGTCGGTACTATTTCCAACGATGTGCCGCTCACGCACACCCACACGCTTCATGATCCATTCGTCATTCGTATCAACCATTTTTTCTAAATCTTGATTGTCGAGCACTTGCTTGGGGATGTAGCTTCCAGTGCTCTCAAGACGTGAATAAATTGTCAATGTTTCGGCTCCTCAAGAATACGGCCAACTTTTTCTTTAATCATTTGCAGCACGTTTTTCTCGACTTCGATAATCGCTTCTTCCACCGCATAGGCAAATGCGGTTTCATTTGCTCGACCATGGCTTTTGACCACAATGCCATTCAAACCAATTAAGGTAGCTCCATTGTGTCGCTCGGGATCCACACGCTTGATTAAGCGTTTGAAGATGGGGATGGCTGGGATTGCCGCCAATTTAGCCCACCAAACTTCTTTAAATGCTTCTTTCGCGTATTGCGCGATTAATTCAGAAATACCTTCGCACGCTTTTAGCGTGATATTTCCGACAAAACCATCGCAAACCACCACATCGGCAATACAATCAAAGATCGAATTGCCTTCTACGTAACCGATATAGTTAATGGCATCGCTTTTTTCAAACAAATCATTGGCTGCTTTTACGAGTTCATTTCCTTTAATTTCTTCTTCGCCGACATTCAACAACCCAACCGTCGGATTTTGAATATTGTCAGAAGCCATTGCTAAAATCGATCCCATGACGGCAAATTGGAATAAATTATCGGGTGATGCTTCAATGTTTGCACCCAAGTCCAACACACGCACTTCGCGATTTTTTTTCGTGGGAAAAGTGGCAATAATAGCAGGGCGATCCACACCGGGTAGGGTTTTCAACACATAACGCGCCGTTGCCATCAATGCACCGGTGTTGCCCGCGCTCACACAAGCCTGTGCTCGACCTTCTTTCACGAGATTAATGGCAACACGCATCGAGGAATTTTTTTTGGTGCGCAACGCTTGCGAAGGGGATTCATCCATCGCTACTTCTTCGGAGGCGTGTTGAATCTCTAAACGGCCAGCAAAGTCTTTGCCCTTTGCGCCCAACAGCGGTTCAATGATTTCCTTTTTTCCAACGAGAATTAATTTAACATCGGGGTGCGTTTTGAGAATACGGATAGCAGAAGGCACGATGATCGTTGGACCATGGTCGCCTCCCATTGCATCCAATGCAATCGTTTTCATCATCAACTGGCTACTCTTCGCTTTCGACAGACGACGCTTTTTGAGCAATAATCAGACGTCCCTGATAATAGCCACCGGGGCTAATATGGTGACGACGATGCGTTTCACCGGTGGTGGTATCTTTTGATAAACACGCAGCCTTTAATCGATCATGGGAACGACGCATGCCTCGTCTGGAACGAGTCACTCGACTTTTTTGTACTGCCATTGGTGCCCTCTCTTTAATTTAGTTCGAACGCAAGCCCCTCAAGGTCGGCTCATTCAAGAGCCTCCCAGGCTCATCAGCCTTCACTCAATCGGCCGGACCAGCGGAGCATCGCCCCACCAAGCCTAAATTTGAGCCCTACGTTTATATCACAGCAGGCCAGCCCTCTACAACATCGGGGTACAAGTTTTAATTAACGTCAGTTTTTTATGTTGAGTTAATAAAAGACCCTAAACACTGCCCCCTGCTTAGAAAAAAGCTCCCATGCCCGGCAGATTCACCTGGCCAGTCGAGATGATTCGCCACGGATTGGTTCCCACCGTAATCGTCGCAATGACCGTGCTCGACCCAACATCGATGACGCTCACCGTGCCACTCGTATTATTCGGCACATACGCCTGGAGTCCAGTTGTCAGTACATCCACCATGCGAGGACTGTCACCCACGGTTAACGTCCCCGTTACCGCGTCCGTCGCCACATTAATGACACTGACCGTGTCGTTGTTTACATTAGGTACATACCCCGTACTTGAATCCGGTGTAAACGTCGCAATGATTGGACTGCTTCCAACCGAAATCGTCGCTGTCACCGTATCCGTTGCCACGTTGATGACAGAAACGGATGAACTAGCGACATTCGTCGCATAAACCTCATTCCCATTGGGCGTGACATTAATGTTTTGAGAATTACTACCCACTGTGATCGTCGTCGACACCGTGTCCGTACTCGTATTAATGACACGAATCGTGGATTCGGCCACGCCACCCTCATACACCTTAGTTCCATTCGGTATCGCCACAAGAGCAACGGCGTTACTAAGCCCACCAATCGTGGTGCTGACTGTGTCCGTCGTTGTATTCACCACGCTAACCGAATTACCAAATTGGGATGGCGAATAGACTTTGCTGCCATCCGATAAAACAACAGCGCCATAGTTTTCATCACCTACCGTTACCGTGGTACTCACCGTATTGGTCGCCGTGTCGATCACGGTAAGCGTCGCACTGGTGGTGTTAGTCACATAAATTTTACTGCCATTCGGCGTAATCAGGATGCCTCTTGGGTTGATTCCCACCGCTACCGTAGCAATCTCTGAGTTCGTCGACGTATCGATCACCGATACTCCATTGGCACCTCCTGTACTACTGGCCACGTATAAGCGCGTTCCATCCGGCGTCAGGCACAAGTACCGAGGAGAGCTCGCGCTAACCGCAATCGTCGCGGTCACAAGGTTCGTCGCGGTATCGATCACACTCACCGTGTTTGAACCCGAGTTCGCGACATAAACAAACTCATGCGACGCTGGAGCAATCACCGTCACCCTCACCCG
Organism: uncultured Coxiellaceae bacterium; assembly: GCA_964348555.1. Taxonomy (GTDB): domain Bacteria; phylum Pseudomonadota; class Gammaproteobacteria; order Coxiellales; family Coxiellaceae; genus CAMTUH01. The sequence continues at coordinate 130 of CAYGED010000169.1, read as the reverse complement.
ATCCGATTCATCCGTTCTCGAACAAACCGTTTTGCGATAAGCACATACTCTCAGTCTTACGTAAAAATGTTTAACCCCTTTCGCCGGTGGCGTGATCGTCAAGATCACCGTGCAGCTCGAGCCCGCCGTT
>CAYGED010000168.1:0-3551 GCA_964348555.1 uncultured Coxiellaceae bacterium | reverse complement strand
ATAATATACGCTTGTCGGATCCAGGTGCCACAGAACATGCTGTGGAGGAAGCTGCAGCTGACGCTGGCGTTTTAGACTTTATTCATTCTTTGCCAGAGGGATTTCAAACACGAGTTCGTGATTTTAGCAAGGCCAAATTTTTTGCGATGCATCGTCAGCAATTGTGTTTGGCGCGTGCACTCCTAAAAAAATCATCGATATTGCTGTTAGACGAACCGGCGATTGCGTTAGATGAGGTGGGTGATCAAAAATTCATGGATGCTTTAAAACAATTGCAAGGTAAAACTACGATAATTCTCTTAACTTCTCGTCCCTCGCACATGAGATTAATGAACAAAACAATCGTATTAGATCAGGGTAAAGTGATTTTGGAAGGTGACTCCAGTACCGTTGTTCCGCAAATTTTTCAGGAGTTCAAATGAATTGGTTTGGAAAATATCGACAACTAAAAAAAGTGTCTAATGCTTCACTGTTAGAGGAGTCGCCACAGTTGCCGCTTGTGATGCGTGGTATTTACGTGAGCTTTATTGTTATCGTGATGTTAATCATTTGGGCCAGCTTTGCCACCATTCAAGAAACTGCAACCGCTTATGGTGAAATAGTTCCGAAGGGGCGCGTTCAGAAAGTGCAAGATCCAACAGGGGGAATTGTAAAAGAGGTGCTTGTTAATAATGGGCAGACCGTTGAAAAAGGTCAAGTGATCATCAAAATGGACGAGGTGGCGCGTAAAGCTGAACTTGAAAAAGCGCGAAGTCGAGAAGTGACGCTGATTTTAAATCAAGAACGTTTACAGGCGTATATTGCAAGAAAACCACCTGATTGGGTCCAATGGAGCCAAGCGGTTGTTAAGTCAAAATACAACGCCGTGGAACAGCAAGATAAAATCAACAATTTATTGGCTGAGGAGAAGGCTTATTTAATCTCTCAAAACACGAAGCGAGCTGAGCAGGAGCAGATATTAAAATCGCAGCTTGATCAAGAAAAAGAGCAGCTGAAAAAATTTGAAAACCAATTAGTTGTTTGGGACAAGCACATAAAACTCTTGGAAGAAGAACAGGCAATTTATCTGAAACTTAAAAGAGAGCAATATATTACACATAAAGGCTATTTGGCGATTTTGCAAGAATTAAATTCGGCAAGAGGTGAAAGAGAGCGGTTGCAGTCGGAAGTTCGGCGAATACAAGATGTCATTGTAGAATATACACATAAAATGCAAGAGCTGGATGTTTCACTCAATGCGACGGCTCAGCAAGAACTGGGAGAGATAAACGATGAATTACTGGGGGTCCGTCACCAGCTTGAAAAGTTGGAAGACTCTTTGCAGCAAACGAGTATTCGCTCGCCTGTTCATGGGATAGTAAAAGGTGTGCGTGTTTTTGCTGGAAATGTTGTTCAGCCAGGTGCGTTGTTGGTGGAGATCGTTCCCTTGGACGAAAAAATGTTGGCTGAAGTCCATATCGATCCGAAAGACATTGGTTTTGTGCAAGTGGGTGATCCCGCTAGAATAAAATTGACAACCTACGATTATGCTCGATATGGCAGTATTAACGGCACATTGATTGATGTTTCTCCCGATTCTTTTTTGGATGAGAATCAAAAGCCTTATTACAAAGCCGTTATTCAATTAGAGCAGCAGTATGTTCAGCAGGGGCATGAAAAAAAATCTTTGATTCCCGGGATGACCTTGACAGCCGATATTATCACGGGCAAAAAAACATTGATGACCTATTTGCTGAAGCCGATTCGAACATCGACGTCAACTGCATTTGGAGAGCGTTAGGAATGGGAATCAATTTACGTACTTAACATAGCTTCGGCGTGCGCAAGCGTTTCGGGAGTGATTTTCTTGCCGCTGATCATGCGGGCCAATTCTTCGATACGCTCGTTCTGACTTAATGAACGAATGGTGGTAAATACGTTATTCTCCGTCGTTATTTTTTCGACTTTAAAATGATGGTGACCTGACGCTGCGACCTGAGGTAAATGGGTGATGCACAGGACTTGGGACTTTTCCCCGAGCTCACGCAAGAGTTGGCCGACGACATCCGCGGTTTTGCCGCCGATACCCGTGTCCACTTCATCAAAAATTAATGTAGGGGATCCCATTTTTTCAGCAGCGACAACCTGTAATGCGAGGCTGATTCGGGATAATTCCCCGCCGGAGACCACTTTTTGAATTGGCAACAGTTCCTGTCCTGGATTGGTTCTAACGTGAAATTCGATTTTTTCATTGCCGTAGGGAGTGATGAGCTCATCAATTTTTTCAAGATTCACACGAAATTCACCCCCCACCATCCCAAGAGATTGCATGCTATCAGTGATAATTTTTTGCAAGGATTTAAGGGCTTTTTGGCGATTTTTAGTGAGTTGTTCGGTGATTTTTCCATATTGTTCGAGGATTTGCTTCTCGAAACGCGAAAGTTCTTCGAGTTTGATGTCAATATTTTCAAGGGATTGAATTTTCTGTTCGAGTGAATTTTTAATTTCAATTAAATGGTTGGGGTTGGTATGATGTTTACGAGCGAGATCGTGAATAGCGGATAATCGCTGTTCAATCGCTTCCAAACGCTCGTCACTCAAATCCAAGTGATCGCGATAATAGTGAATTTCGTTGCTGGCTTCGCTCAGATGAATCGCCGCGGTATTGAGTAATTCTTTAATTGTTTTGAGCTGCGGATCTTCCACCTTTATTTGGTTGAGGTGATCGATGGCTTGTTCAAGTAAATGGCTTGCTGACGTTTGTTCGCGTTCAACGATTAAATCGATTGCTTGGTTGAGATTGTCGATAAGCGATCGTGCATTCTGCAGTTGGTCGTGTTGACGGGTTAACTCTGGCCATTCGTTTTCTTGCAGTTGCAAAGTATCGAGTTCTTGAAATTGATATCGCAAAAGTTCGAGCTCGTGATCGCGGTTCGTATTTTTCACTTGCAAAGCGTCGAGTTCTTCTCGAAGGGTTTTCCATTGTCGATAAAATTGTGCAGTTTTCGCGAGTAAATCATGGTTATTGGCGTAGGTATCAAACAATTGTTGTTGGTGCTGACGTTTGAGTAAGGATTGGTGTTCATGTTGGCCGTGAATTTGAAGCAAATACTGCCCCAATTCGCGCACTAAATTTTGCGGCGATGGGTGCCCATTGATAGTATTTTTAGACCGCCCGTCTTGATAAATGATGCGTCGAAGGATGCACTCATTATCGTCGCCAAAATCATTGGTTTTTAAGCAGGCTTTTGCATCGGGTAGATTCGACACGTCAAAACAAACGCTGATGTCACAAACCTCAGCCGATGCGCGCACGCAATGGCTGTCCGCACGTTCACCCAACGCTAAACCAACGGCGTCGACGATGATGGATTTTCCAGCGCCGGTTTCGCCCGTGAGCACGCTTAAGCAATCCGAGAAATCCAGGCTCAGTGATGCTACGATGGTAAAATTCGTGATGTGAATATGCGTTAACATGATTAGACACGCACCGCGCGTTTTTCCCAATCCAGTTTTCGTCTCAAGGTGTCGAAGTAATTATAATCCTCGGGGTGAATTAAATGTAATTGCTG
>CAYGED010000167.1:0-3557 GCA_964348555.1 uncultured Coxiellaceae bacterium | reverse complement strand
TAAGGCGTATGGCCTACCCATGGAATAGACCTTTACAGCCACAGCTAAAGTTGTGATGGCTTCGACCACTGGGATATTTGTGGCGAGCCTCAGGCATGTTAATGGCAATCATTCCTGCCTATTGACGTATATTTAAATACCGTATATATTTATACGGTATTCAGGAGGGGTGAGGAATGGCTATCGAATGGTTTCCCAGCAATATCGCGGTTGGTCAAGCTTTTTGTAACCGGGATCAAGAGCGGAAGCTTTTGAAGAGCTATGTCCAAAATGGCAGGCACACGGTTTTAGTTGCACCACGCCGATATGGTAAAACCAGCCTGATTAACCAAGTATTATTGGAAATAAAGCTTCCCCATTGCATGATAGAGTTAACGATGGCGACTTCCATCAAAGAAGTCGAGTCAATGATCATGAAGCAAGTCAGTCAACTATTATACTTGATATTACCTCGTACCACTAAGGCAAAACAAAGAATAATAAATTTGTTTAAATGGCTCAATCCTGAACTGATTTTAACCGTGGGTGGGCAAAAGATTATTTTTCATCCCGATCGGGGACAGCGCCCTACGACAGAAAATATCGCAGAGATGTTAAAAAAATTAGATAATGCCGCCAGCTTGTTAGGAAAACGAGTGGTTGTAGTGATGGATGAATTTCAGCAATTAACGGAAATGGAAGATCATGCTATAGAAGCTTCTATTCGGCATGCGATGCAGTACAGTAAACAAGTTAGTTATATTTTTTCTGGCAGCAATCGACACATGTTGTTAAGTATGTTTAATAAAAAAAATCGACCTTTCTACAATTCTTGCGAAATGCTGGTATTAGAAAGAATTTCTGAGCAAGCGTATCGACCGTTTATTCAACGCGCAGCGGAAAGTACTTGGAAAAAGAAATTGCCAGAAGGTGTGCTGGACATGATTTTTTCACTTTCTAGGCTTCATCCCAGTTATTTGAATCGCATTTGTGGGCACTTTTGGTTAATTCATGAATTTCCAACGCGAGAAAGCTTGGAGTATGATTGGCTTGATTTTGTCCTGTCAAAGCGCAGTGAATTTACGGAGGAAATATTCAGTTTGAGTCACAATCAAAGAAAAATGCTAGCCTATTTCGCTCGTTTCCCGACGCAGCAGCCGGGAAGCCAGACCGTATGTCAGGCGGTTGGCTTATCGGAGGCGAGCATTCGCCAGGCGGTTAGGAAGTTGTGCTTAAAAGATTTTCTTTACAAAGATAAGGAAGGTGTTCTTCGAGTGCTTGACCCAGCATTACAGGATTTTATCGCCACCTTTTGATGACTGGTTCGAGAGCGTTTGGAAACGGAATGTATGACATGGTGCTAATACAGCAAGCTGACATATAAGTGCAAATAGCGTTTGTGATGTAAATTCTGAGATAATCATAAAACGTGTTATTTTGTAACCGTAAATCTCCGCAACAATATCATCGTCGACCGGAGTTATCGGGATTGCCCGCATAAAATAGAGCAGCTTGTTTTCGTATTGGTTCATGTAATAAAGACATTATGGATATAACGCCAATAATAGAAAAACTTATTAAATAATAGCTCGGGGATAAATAGTTATGTGTGTATTTGACCAGAGTTAGCGCAATGATTGGTGAAGATGCGCCAAACAAACTGGCTGCAATTCCATATAGAAAACCGCTCATTGTACATCGAACTTTAACAGGCATAATTTCTACAATAACGACTGGCGCAATGCTATGGAAACTAGCGACACCTATGCTCAACATGATTTGGATTGCTAGAAACATCCCTAGGGAGCCATAAGAAGCAGCCCAAAAAAGCGGATAAGCGAAGATCAAGAACATCACAGAAGAAAATAATAAAAGCTTTTTTCGACCGATCTTATCACTAAGATGACCGAAAAACGGGATCAGCAAAATGAGAACCGTGATAGAAATGGCGTTGATGCCGAATACCTGCCATCTCGAAGAATGATTAAAAATGGCAGCATGTAAAGGTGCGTAAAGATAGATAAGATAGGTAACACAGGTCCCCAAAGAAGTTAAGACGATAATAAAGAAAGACTCTTTTTTCTTGGTTTTGAGGGTTTGTAAAACGGAAGACCAATGGGATCTTCCAAAATGAATTGTTTCAGATGAATTTTCTCTAATGAAGGGGAGGGTTTCATTACTTTTTGTGCGAATCCAAAGACCAAGAACAGCTCCAATGAGCGTGATCAGAAAGACCAATCGCCATGTCCAACCGGGTAAAAGTAGGTGAGTTATTGCATAGATTGTTGTAAAGCTCAATAGGGATGCAATAAGGTTGCCTGTGTTGACACCCACAGCAGCCCAGGATCCCATGAAGCCCATTCGATTGGGCGGTGAATGCTCAACGAGAAACGCAATGGAGGTGATATATTCGCCACCCACTGCCAGGCCTTGTAAAATTCGACATAAAAGTAGTAACAGCGTCGCTGCTGAGCCTATTGTTGCATAGGTAGGTAAGGCACCAATGACTGCAGTTGCAATTCCCATTAACAATATTGAAAAAATGAGTGTTCGTTTTCTTCCTAGGTAATCAGACAAAAAACCAAAGAAAAGTCCACCAATAGGTCGAGTTGCGTAGCCGATTAGAAAGATGTAAAACGCACTGAAAAGCCTTGTGATCTCATTACTCGGAGGAAAAAATGCGTTTGCGATATAGTGAGCCATGAAGCCAAAAATAATGATATCGTACTGCTCAAGTATATTTCCAAATATTCCCGATAAAATAATATTAACTCTTGAATACGACATACTATCCACTTTCTTCAAGCCAAAGTTTTAAATCAGGCCGGCTTCCTTAAGTTCCAGATAAAACCCATAGGTTTTGGTATCTTGAACGCGATCGAGGAAGACAATCCCTTCTAGGTGGTCATATTCGTGTTGGACAATACGTGCATGAAGACCAGATACTTCGCGTTCGATAATATTACCATGTGGGTCAAAGCCTTGATAGGCGATTTTTGTAAAGCGAGGAATTTTGGCTGTCAGTCCATTCCCAATGCTTAAGCATGTTTCATAACCAAATTCCTTCTCATTCGAAAGAGGAATGATCTTAGGATTGATGACAACGGTTGTTGGAATTGGTTGTTCATTCGGTCTTCGCTCATTTTTTTCGAAACCGAGAACAAAAATTCGTTCATTGAGACCGATTTGGGGTGCTGCTAAACCAACGCCTTTATCCTTTTTCATCAATGAAATGAGATGTTCTGCTAGCTCAAGTAATTCGGCGGAGCCAAAACGGTGTTTGTCAACGGATTTGGATTGGATTCGTAAACGTGGGTCACCTAGTTGTATTATATTTTCGTTGTTCATTTGTTTATTTCGCTCTAAGTTTGTCGTTATTCACAATTAAAGTAAGTATGGGATTCGTTTTAACGGTTTCTATTGGCGTAGGCACTCCAGGCTGGAAAGAAACAAATTCATAGATTGCCGGTATGGTGAATTTTGGAGAGTGTTCTTGGGCGACATGTCGTAAATTCTTCAGGCAGTAATCACCCATTTTTAACAGATCATTAAAGATAGGCCGGTAAAAGGTATCAGGG
>CAYGED010000166.1:0-3567 GCA_964348555.1 uncultured Coxiellaceae bacterium | reverse complement strand
GAATACATCGATCAAGGTTATTTGCCCGAAGCGCTGTTGAATTATTTAGTGCGCTTAGGGTGGGCGCATGGGGATCAGGAAATATTTTCGTTGGAAGAAATGATTCAATTGTTTAGGCTGCAAAATGTGAGCCGATCGCCGGCGGCATTTAATCCAGAAAAATTGTTGTGGTTAAATCAGCATTATTTAAAAGTAAGCGCGCCATCGTCTTTGGTAGAATCCTTTTCAGAACAACTAAAAAAATTAGGGATTGATTTCAGTCAGGGTCCAGCGTTAGCGTCCGTCATTGCTTTACAGGTGGAACGCTGTAAAACGCTTTTAGAAATGGCCGAGCGAAGTCAGTATTTTTATCGCGACGTGACGGAATACGATGCGGTTGCCGCTGAAAAGAATTTAACCCCTGAAATTGTAGATCCTTTGCAACAAGTTCACGAACGCTTAAAAGCGCTTTCAACGTGGGAAAAAGAATCCATTCATCAGGTTATTTTGGCCGTTGCGGAAGCAGCGGGGCTTAAGCTTGGAAAATTGGCTCAGCCGATTCGTGTTGCGGTCACGGGTGGAACGGTTTCACCACCCATCGATGCGACACTGGCCCTCATTGGTCGAGAACACGTGCTTGCTCGATTGCGGAATTCAATTGTTATGGCGGCGCAACATCAGTCATGATCTGAAAAAGGAGGTTTTGTGAATCATCTACGCCGACGTTTTTCGCCTTTCATGTTATTGTTAATCAGCATTAATGGCACAGTTGGTTCCGCTTGGTTATTTGCGCCACTTTATGCAGCTAAACTTGCAGGAAGTGCTGCTCTCTTTGCGTGGTTGATTGGGGGCGCGATGTCAATCATCATTGCGCTCACGTTTTCTGAATTATCGGCTCTGTTACCAGTGGCGGGTGGTACGACGCGTTTATCGCAGTTAAGTCACGGTGGTGTGACGGCTTTTTTTATGAGTTGGGTAGCTTGGTTATCCAGTGTCACCATGCCACCGTTGGAAGTGCAAGCCGTTTTGCAATACGCTTCGACTTATTTTCCGAGTTTGATTCACATTAAAGCCGGTATTTCACATTTAACGATAACAGGCCTTGCTTGGGCCACAATTTTAATGCTGTTTTTATCGATTATTAATAGCGTTAGTTTTAAAAGCCTTATTCGTTTTAGCACGTTGATCTTTATTTTTAAAATTGGCGTGATTGTATTAACGATTATTTGGTTGCTGAAGACGCAATTTCACACGAGTAACTTTGCGTTTAAGATTAATGGCGAATCGGTGCATTGGGAAAATATCTTAGCGGCCGTCGCGGCGGGTGGTATTGCATTTGCTTTTACGGGGTTCAAGCACGGCGTTGAGCTGGCGGGTGAAAGCCAAAATCCCCGGGTGGCTATTCCGATAGCGATAGTCGGTTCTATTATTTGCTGTTTGTTACTGTATTTAGGCTTGCAGATGGCGTTTATTGGTGCGCTTGAGCCAACGGCTTTGCATCAAGGATGGAGTCAATTAACGTTTGCAGGAGAAGCCGGTCCTTTTGTTGGATTGGCGGGATTGCTCGGATTAGCTTGGTTAGTAAAGTTGTTGTATGCGGATGCCATTGTTTCACCCTTAGGTGCGGGTTTGATTTTCGCAACGTCAACATCGCGCTTAGTTTACGCGATGAGTAAAAATGGCATTCTCCCGTCATTTTTATCGCGTTTAAATAAACAGTACCTGCCCGTCTACGCGATTGGATTTAACTTTGTTATAGGCATGTTTTTGTTTTTACCGCTACGGGGATGGATTGCCATGGTGGATTTTTTAGTGTCGGCGATCGTTTTGTCTTATGCAATGGGTCCAATCGCTCTGCTTTGTTTGCGAAAAGAGTTGCCCGATGAAAAACGACCATTTCGTATTCCATTTGCAAACACGGTTTGTTATGTTGCATTTTGCTGCTGTAATTTAATTTGTTATTGGACGGGATGGGCGACGTTATCAAAGTTGGGGATGGCGCTGATTATTGGGATGCTGGTTTTTATCGTCGCTTTGCTGCGAAAAAATATTAAAGAAGCGTATTTGGGTTACAAGGCGTTGTTTTGGATAGTGCCGTATTTGGCTGGTATCATGCTGATTTCTTATTTGGGTATGTATGGCGGTCAACATATTTTAACGTCAGGCTGGGATATTGTAGTGGTGGCTGTGTTTAGCCTGCTTATCTTATACATGGCGATTAAATCCCGAGCTACCGAGATTGCGCCACAATTTAATCAATATAAGCAAGAAAGCTTAGCAGACGATGCGCTTTGCTAAGGATGCTCATGAACTTAAAAAGTTTATATAAAATCGTCAAGCAAAACGAATCAGAAATTATCGAATTTAAACGAACTACCGGTCAACGTACGGAAGCAATGAAAACAGTATGCGCTATGTTAAACGGAAGAGGTGGGCACGTAATTTTCGGTGTTACCGATCAAGGTGAAATTAAAGGTCAACAAGTCAGCGCAAAAACACTAAAAGAAATCGCTGATGAAATAGCACGTATAGAACCACATGCCGCTATTGATATTAAAAAAATTGAATTAGATAAAGATTATGCGGTTATCGCATTAACTGTGCCCGCTAATAAAGAACCACCCTATACTTATGATGGTCGATCTTATCAGCGCAGCGCTTCAACAACGCGAATAATGCCGCGTGCGTTGTATCAAAGAATATTGCTGGAACAAATTCATCCGAACAATCGTTGGGAAAACCAACCTACTGCTTCGCGTGTCACTATAGACGATCTCGATGAAGAAGAAATTCAATCGACTGTCGATAATGCAGTTCGTTTAGGACGTTTAGATCCACAAAAAAATCGTGATATTGCTCACATTCTTAAGAAATTGGGATTAATTGCGAATGGAAAATTACTGAATTCTGCGGTGGTGCTCTATGCAAAAAATCCAGAATTGGACGTTGCTTATCCGCAATGTGGCATTCGTTTGGCACGTTTTCGTGGTGTTGATAAATTAGCTAACTTTAGTGATAACCGCCAATATTGGGGGCATGCATTTTCATTATTACGTAGAGCAGAAACTTTTTTAATGGATCATGTGCCAATCGCTAGTAGATTTGTTTCCGGTAAAATGCAGCGTGAAGATCGGCCTTTATACGCTCCGTTAGCCACACGCGAGGCTATCGTCAACGCCATTTGTCATCGCGAATATACACAAGGTGGGAGTACTATCGGGGTTGCTATGTTTGATGATCATTTAGAAATTAGCAATCCAGGCAGTTTACATTTTGGCTTAACTCCCGATGATTTGCTGGGGCCTCATGTTTCGCGTCCCTGGAATCCTCTCATTGCCAGTGTTTTTTACCGGGCCGGTATCATTGAAAAATGGGGTACTGGCACTAATAAAATTATCGATTATTGCGAAGAAATAGAGGCTCCTACACCTCAATGGATTTCGCAGCAACTCGATACTATCGTGGTTTTTTATCCAGCGAAAGAGTTTGCGGAGTCAATGCCAAAGATCACCGGACAAGTGACCCCCCAAGTGACCCCCCAAGTGACCCCCCAAGTCATCAAGCAGATTTTGCAGTTTTGCACAGAAC
>CAYGED010000165.1:0-3585 GCA_964348555.1 uncultured Coxiellaceae bacterium | reverse complement strand
GAGAGCATGATGGGTGTGCCGTGTGAGTCATCACCACAAATATATAAACAAGAATGGCCTTGCAGCCGTTGGAACCGCGCCCAAATGTCCGCTTGAATATATTCGACGAGATGGCCGAGATGAATTGCGCCATTCGCATACGGCAGCGCTGCGGTGATTAATAGGTCGCGTGTTTTTTTGGTGTTCATAAGTCTGAGCCGACACTATACAAGGTTCGTTCATTCTGGTCTATGGATTCTGTGGTAGAATGACAGCCCTATGATAACAGAAGTCGACATTTTACAAGCCCTCCGGGCTTATCGGGATCCTTATTTGGGTCAGGATTGGGTGAGCGCAAAAGCAGTTCGTCAAGTCGATTTGGAACGAAAGCGAATTGACGTTGAGCTGAGTTATCCTGTCGATCGTCTGCGCGCTTCGCTTTCAAAGGCTGCTGAGTCCTTGTTGCCCAAGGGATTTTCCGTGGAAATTCGCTGGAAAGTCTCATCGCACGCGGTGCAGGCTGGCCAGACGGGCATACCGACCATTAAAAATATTATTGCGATAGGTTCAGGTAAAGGAGGGGTTGGAAAATCCACCACCTCAGTGAATTTAGCTTTAGCGCTTTCACAAGAAGGGGCGCGCGTGGGAATTTTAGATGCGGATATTTATGGACCGAATCAGCCCATGATGCTTGGGGTTAGTGAACGGCCCGAAATCATGCCGAATAAGAAAATCAAACCGATCGTGGCCCATGGTTTGCAATCGATGTCGATTGCTTATCTCATCGACGGTGAGTCGCCGATGATTTGGCGGGGACCGATGATTAGCCAAGCCGTTCATCAGATGCTTTACGATACGTTGTGGGAAGCACTGGATTATCTCATTATCGATTTGCCACCGGGGACGGGTGATATCCCGTTAACGCTCGCCAAGAAAGTGCCGGTGGTGGGTGCGGTTATCGTCAGTACACCGCAATCCGTGTCGGTGTTGGATGCGAAAAAAGCATTAGAGACGTTTAATCGCTTATCGATATCCGTGTTGGGTGTGATTGAAAACATGGCCATTCATGTTTGCTCGCAGTGTCAACACGAAGAAGCGATCTTTGGTGAGAACGGTGGGAAACAATTGGCAGAGCGCTATCACGTTCCTTTCTTAGGACAACTGCCACTGAATGCGATTATTCGTGAGCATTCCGATCAGGGCTACCCGATTGTACAAGCAGAACCGGATGGTTTGGTAGCGCAACGTTATCGAGAGATGGCCCGTCACTTGTCCGCACAAATCGCTTTGCGTCCGCTGAATTTCGCTCTAAAATTTCCGAAAGTGGTTGTGGAAGGATAAATTATGGCAATAAAATGTGATCGATGGATACGTCGCATGGCGCTTGAACAGGCGATGATTCATCCGTTTGAAATCGATCAAGTGCGTCAAAACGAACGAGGCCCGGTGATTTCCTATGGCACGTCGAGTTATGGTTATGATGTGCGCTGCGCGAATGAATTTAAAATATTTACCAATATTAATTCGGCGGTGGTCGATCCTAAGAATTTTGACCGCAATAGTTTTATCGATGTGCAAACGGATGTTTGTATTATCCCGCCGAATTCGTTTGTGTTGGCCCGTACGGTTGAATATTTCAAAATCCCACGCAGCGTGTTAACGATTTGCTTAGGTAAATCGACGTACGCGCGTTGTGGCATCATCGTGAATGTCACGCCGTTGGAACCCGAGTGGGAAGGTCATGTAACACTTGAATTTTCGAACACCACCAATTTGCCCGCCAAGATTTACGCGAACGAAGGTGTGGCGCAAGTGTTGTTTCTTGAGTCGGATGAGGTCTGTGAAACGTCTTATAAAGATCGTAACGGGAAGTATCAAGGGCAGCGTGGTGTGACCCTGCCGGTCACTTAAATCTTTATAAACCGAGCAGCGCCCACGGTAGAGGAAGAATGGGTGTGTTGTTAATTTTGGTTTCCGTGTGTATTTTAGACCATATTTCCCCGTTTTTATATTTTAATATTTGTTTTATATCAGCAGGTCTCAATTGATTCGTCCACTTTATTTCAACGGGCCAAAATTTATCGTTTCTAACGTAAGCAATATCAACTTCATTTTCTGCTTTAATATAATAGGTTGGGTAAAATTGCCGAAAATGTGTAGTGACTACTGCTTCGACTAACGATGGGCATAAATGATTATCATTGATAGATTTTGAAATTTGCTCTTTGAAAGGATTTTTTACTGGGGTTAACCAAGCGCGAATGGCATGAAAAATAAAAGGATCACAATACATAATCTTACGATGTTTTTTGGGTGCTCCTATTAATTTATCTTCAATTAAAGCTGATTGAACAAACACAACATCCATCGATTCAAGCAATGACATGTAATCGATAACGGTTTGAGTGTGGCCAATGGATAACGCACCAACTAGACTGCGCCAGGAGATTTGACTAGAATAATGCTTGATAATGGCCCCTAGAAGTTCTCTTAAGTAATGTTCTTTTTTATTGCGCTTGACAATATCACCTCGTATCCAATCAGAATAGGTCGCTAGTGTTCTATTGCTGATGGTTTTTGTCATTTCGTATTCGTTAATAGCAGTCAGAAAACCGCCGTGCATAAGATAACGATTAAATTCTTCAAATAATATTTCAATCACTTCATCAGAGGGTTTTTTTTCATGGATTAAATTTTTCGGTATTTTCTTTTTTAATTGAAGACACTGGTGGAATGTGAGGGGATAATAATGAAAATCAACTGTATTGGCTTTGCCGCGCCGACCTGGAAATCGTTTGCGCGCTTCTTGCATCATCGCGAGATCGGAGCCACTGATGACTACTTCAACGTTTTCAAACGCGCCGGTATCAGCGAGGTATTTAATGCCTTTATCCCAATTCGCTACGTAGGTGATTTCATCTAAAATGAGATAACGCATTTTGTTTTTAGGCATGTCATTGAGTTGGTTGGTGACAATACGATATAAACTCTGCTCATCAACAATGAGTTCGCAAGAGATGAAAGCAATCGTTTGTGGGTGGCTGCCAGTTTTTAATAGATGCAACATCCACTGCTTTAACAGAGTCGTTTTTCCAACTTGGCGTCCACCTCCTAAATTATAAATACCTGGGATGTCCGTTGGTAGTTGATCGATGATCGGAGAATGGAAAATATATTTTTGTTGACTCATGCGGCGCAAGTGGATATCCATTTGATCAAATGTTGACGGTGAGTCTAGATGGGTATTGTTGGGCAAAAATTCGGAGTCCATGTTTTTAAGAGTAGTACGGTGAACAAATTTGATCAATAAGATTTGACAAATTTGTTCTAATCGAACTGATCAAAAATCATGGGGCGAAATAAGTAGGATCAGTCTGGATTGTCAGTAATTAAACAGGGTATAATTGGTTTTTTTTTAACGGGCGACGTGCTAACGAGTCGATGAAAAACTAAAAGGATGTTACCCAAAACGCTTAGTCAACATTCAGGTTACTGTCAATAATTTTATCATTGTTCACGGACCATGAAACGCTGGGATTTTAATCAAATGTTGGCCACGAGTCAGCACCTCTTTGCTCAGGTGATGAAACGAAAGCGCCTGGCGCA
>CAYGED010000164.1:0-3604 GCA_964348555.1 uncultured Coxiellaceae bacterium | reverse complement strand
AACCAGCAATAATAACGTCTCCTCGAAAAATAACAAGGCTAGATCCTTCTCTCCTTAGCGTCAAGACTTCTGTTGTGTGAAATTTGCACTGGCCACCTGCTCCCGGTATTGACGATCCAAACTGATTCATCAAGACTGCCGGAATGATTCAGCTTTATCGTGGCTTCAGCTTGCTTGAACTCTTGATTGCCATGGCATTGGTGGCCATTTTAGCTTGTCTCGCTTACCCAAACTATCAGCATCAACTCACTCGCGTGCATCGTAAACAAGCTGAAATTGCTCTGACCAAAGCCGCTGAGGAAATGGAAAACTACTATGCCTTGAACAACACTTATGAAGGCGCCAACCTCTCAACACTGAAGCTGCCAGCAGCTCATAACGATTATTATTATTATTATGCACTGCAAAACCTCAGTGATGATACTTACCGCATCCAAGCCACGTCTAAGAAAACCGATGAGGCTTGCGGAATATTGTGGATCGACGAAACGGGTGATCATGGCGCTATGCATCAAGATTGCTGGAATACATAAAAATTTTTTCCCCGTGGCTTGCCACGGAGTCTTAGCGCGGTCGAAATAACAGACGAATGACGAGAAAAACAGCCCCAATGCTAATCGCACTATCGGCCACGTTGAATGTATCAAAATGCCAATTTTTAATATGAAAATCAAAAAAATCGATTACATAAGTGACTCGCAGACGATCAATGCAATTGCTCAGTGCACCACCGATAATTAAACAAAGTCCTGCCGCTAACCATCGATCGGATTTTCCCACTCGTCTGAGCCCAATGATTAAAACCACCACGACAATTAAAGCGATAAGCGCGAGAAAATAAACCTGCCACCCTGTGCCAGTCCCCAGAAAACCAAATGCGGCCCCTGTGTTAAAACTCAAGGAAAGATTGAAAAAAGGAAAGCAATGAACGGGACGAGCCAATGTCAAATACGTGATCGCAAGATATTTAGTGATCTGATCCAGCGCAATCACCCCTGCGCTCAACCACAACCACGCCCATGCTTTTTTTACGGGTTTCGTCATGCGTACTCTCGCGTTTCACCGTCACCGAATGCATTACTCACACAACGTCCGCAAATATCAGGATACTTTGGATCGCTGCCAATATCCGATCGTCGCTGCCAACAACGTGCACATTTTGCATTTTCCGAAACCGACACTTTAACGGCCACTCCAGGCACATCAAGATCCACAGCCTCTTTCGGTTTTTTATCCATCGCCGAAACACTCGCTTCTGATGTGATTAACACAAAACGCAATTCGTCGCCTAACGCGGACAATACCGGATAGACTTTCGCATCAGCGTATAAATTCACATCGGCTTCCAGTGCTGACCCAATTTTTCCCGCATGGCGAAACTCTTCCAACACTTTGTTCACGCCATCACGAATACGTCGCAACAAATCCCATTGCTCACGATCCTTTTCGCTCAGCGAAACAGCAGGAAAAGCGTCAAACCATTTTGTTAAAAACACCGACTCTTCGCGTTTTCCCGGCAAAAATGACCAAATCTCATCGGCTGTAAAACTTAAGATCGGCGCAGCCCAACGGACGAAGGCTTCCACAATAACGTACAAAGCGGTTTGCGCTGATCGTCGCGGCGTACCCATTTTTTTGCTGGTATACAGGCGATCTTTAATGATATCCAAATAAAAACTACCCATCTCAACCGAGCAAAAATTGTGGATCCATTGAAAAATCTTTTGGAAACGATATTGATCATAGGCATTCACGATTTTTTCTTGCAATATTTTTGTCTGATCGATCGCCCAACGATCTAAATCTACTAAATCTTTATCCGCCACCTTATCTTTACGGGGATCAAAATCGTATAAATTCGAAATAAAAAATCGCGCGGTATTTCGAATACGCCGATAGGCATCCGCCGCGCGTTTTAAAATTTCATCGGAGACGTTAACCTCCATCGTATGTTCCGATGACGCCACCCATAGACGCAATACATCCGCGCCCATATTCTTCACGACATCCGCTGGCAAAATGACGTTACCAAGAGATTTCGACATTTTTCTTCCCTGACCATCAACCACATAACCATGCGTCAAAACGGATTTAAATGGCGCCCGCTCATGAATGGCTATCGAACTCAATAAGGAAGATTGAAACCAACCCCGATGCTGATCAGATCCTTCTAAATAAAGATCCGCAGGCATGCCCAATTCTTTACGCTGCTCCAAAACACAATAATGAGAAGCACCCGAATCAAACCACACGTCTAAAATATCCGTGACTTTTTCGTATTGATCCGCTTCATGGCCTAATAAAGTCTTTGCATCCACATCGTACCAAGCATCGACGCTGTCTTTTTCAATTAACTGCGCGACTTTTTCCATGATCGCTGGTGTGTTGGGGTGCATTTCTCCCGATTTTCGATGCACGAAGATGGGAATCGGAATACCCCACACGCGCTGCCGCGAAATACACCAATCGGGTCGCTCTTCCACCATCCCACGAATGCGCGCTTGCCCCCAGGTAGGAATCCACGTGATTCTATCGATAGATTCAAGTGCTTTTTTACGTAAATTTTGTTGATCCATCCCTATAAACCACTGCGGTGTTGCGCGGAAAATCAGTGGGGTTTTGTGACGCCAACAATGCGGGTAGCTGTGTTGAGTCGATACGTGATGAAGCAAATGCCCCGAATCCGCCAGCATCACCATAATGGGTTCGTTAGCTTTAAATACATGTTGTCCCGCAACGATCGGTGTGCCTTCGACAAAACAACTGCGAGAATCCACCGGATTGTCCATGGGCAAATGATATTTTACTGCCACAAAATAATCATCGAGACCATGAGCGGGCGCCGTGTGAACGTTTCCCGTTCCGGCTTCTGTGGTGACATGCTCACCTAAAATAATCGGCACCTCTCGATTTAAAAACGGATGCTGTAACTTTAATCCTTCAAAGGCTTTGCCTTCTTTATTTCCGTGCACCTCATAATCATCAACCCCATAACGCTGCATCACCGAATCCACCAAATCTTTCGCAAGAATAAAATAAACGGTTTTTTCTCGGAAAGTTGCCTTTACCAGCGCGTAATGTAATTCAGGATGTATCGCAACCGCTTGATTCGCCGGCAACGTCCACGGTGTCGTTGTCCAAATGGGAACGATCACGGGAATATCAGAATTTTTTACGCCAAATTTGCTGATGATGCTCACTGAATCCACCGCATTAAAACTCACGTCGATCGCGGGTGATGATTTATCGCGATATTCGACTTCTGCTTCGGCCAACGCCGACGCGCAAGCCGTGCACCAATGCACGGGTTTTTGCCCGCGCACCAGATATCCGTTCGAGACAATTGCGGCCAACGCGCGAACGGTATTTGCCTCATAAGTGTAATGCATGGTGAGATACGGATTTTTCCAGTCACCGATAACACCGAGACGTTGATAATCATCGGATTGCAATTGCACTTGAGATTCCGCGTATTCACGACAAGCCTGACGAAATTCTTTTGGAGACAGCTTATCGCCTACCTTACCAACCTCCTTCTCAACATTGATTTCAATCGGCAAGCCGTGACAATCCCAACCGGGCACATAGGGCGAATAAAATCCAC
>CAYGED010000163.1:0-3631 GCA_964348555.1 uncultured Coxiellaceae bacterium | reverse complement strand
GACCTTGCGCGGAGCCCATAAAGAAAAAACTCAGCAGAAAAATAACTGAACCATAACGAAAAAATCGAAAAAAGGAATTCAAATACAACGAAGACAATTCAGACACTCCTTGTAACTTCGTGACTTCGTGACTTCGTGACTTCGTGACTTCGTGACTTCGTGACTTCGTGGACGATACTAGCAAAAGATTAAACGCAAAACAACTCGCAGTCTCTCTCCTAAATAGGTTAATTAGTTATTTACAGGATCTCTTCACTGAAGCAGCTTAACAAATATGGAGCTACTGAATTTCAACTAGGAATGGGATTGACTCTGCCTAGAGGTGTCCTATAAAGTTTGGCCTACGCAGTCCTCAAGATCATCGCAATTAACATTTTCAACTTTCTTAGCTTTATTCGAATTAGCTTCATCCGAGTTACGCCACCACAAATAGGCAACACTAGGTAGGGCAGCAGCAATATAAACAGCATCGTTCTGAATACCAAGAGCACTCTTAACAAGAGCAATGGTAACAAATGCTAAAAGTAGAATCCCCAAGGATTCAAGCAGTATTTTTGTCGATTGATTCAAGCCTTTTTTCAGTGAGTTGCGGCCACATCCAGCGCTAATAGCATAGCCACCCATACAAACAGCAGCAAGAAGCAATAATGCTAGCGGTAATGTATTTAAGTCTCCCGACTTTACTAATTGGCTGCTAGGTTTAACAATCCCTGAACAAAATTCATTGAGTTGCGAAAGAAACCTCAAATAACTACCGCCCACATTAGCCGAAGGGCCCTTTTCAACAAAAGCAGTGACCTCAATAAGACCTTGGCAAACCCTAGCCCCAGCACCCTCAGGGAGATCAGAAGGACAAGCCATCACACGGGCATTCACTTGATCCAGAAAATTACCAAGGGATTTTACAAGAGTAGAGAAATCTTCAAAGTTAATTTTTACCAATATCGGCGAAGTGGGCCTATTAAGCTGGACACATATTGCTCTAGCAGCCGCATCCGACCCAGTGAGGACACTCAATAAGCCTAGTAGAATTTGCTTCCATTGGGGAGTCATTTGTTTTCTCATTTTATCATTACCCTTTCGCTTCTTAATTGATTGCTATTCTAACTCATCCCATCACTTACACAACCTTAAACAACCTATTTTACCGAGTAATCGGTAAATAATTTACCCTTCTCATTAAGGAAGCATTAAAAGCAACCTATAAAGGCTTATAATAAAACCGCGAATCTATCTGGTGGCTAAAAAGCTGTTAATTCGAAAATAACTCCGTTAACATATCTCGATGCAATGGAGATGTGTCATCAAACAATTTTTAATCGCCTCGCTGGCTTTAGCTTTACCGCTATTTTCACCCAGCATCAATGCCGCCCCTGATACCACAGAAAAAAAGGCGCCTCTGCCGAAGGGACCGATTACACCACCAAAAACCACCCACAAAACAGTGACCAATCACTGTGACCGAGTCAAACATTACAACAAAAAAAACAAGCGTGACTACTACACGATCACGTGCAAAAAACCAATCACTTTTGACGAGCAACTGGAAGCTTTTCTACAAACATTAACACCGGACCAACAGTCAGCATTAGAAAAGCGACTGCGCAGCGAGCAACAAATCGCTTCATCGCGTGCTGGGTTGTCTTTCTATGAACCCACTTACTTTTTGCCATTTTATTACACGGGAAATCCCTACCAAGCCCTCTATCGAGGCAATACGCCCGAAAACCAACCGCTCAAAAATGAAGAGTTTAAAGGCCAATTGAGTTTCCAGTTTCCGATTTGGTACGACATTTTCAATAGTAAGTTTTCATTCAATGTTTCCTACACTCAGTTATCTTATTGGCAATTCTACGCGAAATCACAATTCTTCCGAGAAACCGACTACGAACCGCAGCTATTTGTTTCAGATCACTTCACGGAAAATGGCCTCTTCTCTTTTGGTGTCAACCACGAATCAAACGGCCGTGGTGGCAGCCTTGAAAGAAGCTGGAATCGCGCCTTTTTGGATTTTGCTTACTCGGGAGAGCATTGGCTTATCGATGTGAAACCCTGGATTGTTATCTTTCCCAAAAACTCAAGCAGCCTGCATAATCCTGACATCACCCATTATTTAGGCTATGGACGCATCGTTATCGCGCTGAAATACGCCCGCCAAGAAATTTCATTCACCGTTCAAAATGCGGTGGAAAGCGGCTTTAAACGCGGAGCGCTTGAAGTGGATTACGCTTTTCCCATTCACGGTATTTTATACGGCTATCTGCAATTTTTTTCAGGCTATGGACAAAGCTTGGCTGAATACAACCATTACACGAATAGCGCCGGCGTTGGTATTGCGATCAGCAATTGGATTTAGAGAGGCGCGCTCATACTACTTTGTTAAGTAGGTAGCCCGTATGAAGCGAAGCGGAATACGGGATTTTCGGATTTATTCTCCATAATTGGCCCCATCCCTAATGACTTCACCGATACCGCCCTAATCTTCCGACAGCAGACCCCGCTTCACATACCGATAAAACGAAGAATAAGGCCAATCAACCACTGCCACCACCCGTTTAATTTCTTAATTTCCCGTATTTCGCTTCGCTTCATACGGGCTACTTACTACGTGCTGCTATTTTTAACAATGGAATCAATCTATCGGAATTTCATGAACCGTGGGTGAGCTCACATTCGCTTGCAGAAAATAGCGCGATTCTCCATTCAAAACCAAACACGTCAATTTTCCGGTGTGAAAAGCACCGGTGTCCAAAGCGATTCGGTTTTCATGCACTTCAGGTGTTTTAACAATGCTGTGGCCATGCACGATTATCTTTCCAAAATTTTTTTTAGAATTTAAAAATTCCTGGCGTATCCATATCATGTCCTCAACTTGCTGCTGTTCTAAGGATACATTGGGATTCACACCAGCATGCACAAAATAATAATCGCCCAGTTGGTAATGCACTTTCAACGATTTGAAAAATTCCACATGCGAAGCCGGCATTCGCTCGAGCAATTTATCACGCACAACCACCAAGTCTTCCAATGTTTCCGGCAGTTCGTCAGGAGCAAAACCATAGCTTAAAAGAGTGGCCCAACCCCCATTTTCTACCCACAAAACACCTTCGTTCGGATCTTTCAAAAACTGTAAAAATAAATCCTCGTGATTTCCTTTGAGATGGCGGGTTTCGAATTTTTTTAAGGGTAAATGAAGCAGTGTATCGATGACCTTTTGTGAATCCCATCCACGATCAATGTAGTCGCCGAGTGTCACCAAAATACAACGCTCAGCTTCGTGTTTGCCAGCATCTTTCCCAATCGCTTTGATTAACTTATTCAGCAAATCATCGCGACCGTGTATATCCGCAATCACATAAAGACAGGTGGAGTCGGGTATTCTCATCCTTGTACAGCCCATTAAAAACTCACTTTCACCCATAACTATACTCATTTTATTTGAAAATGCGAAGCCGCATTTTCAAGGGCGAGCGGTAGAGCACAATTGCTTGATAACCGCACTCAACTCCTCTTCCAATAGCGCACAAACACCAACCGTTGATTTTGTTTTCTCGTCGAGAAAAGAAACACTCGCCGAATGTAAAAACAAACGTTTTAATCCCCATTTTCGCATTCGTTGATTAAATAATTT
>CAYGED010000162.1:0-3694 GCA_964348555.1 uncultured Coxiellaceae bacterium | reverse complement strand
AGTTCACCTCGCCTGAGTATCGTCACTTTTAGAGGTGTCCTTAAGAAGCACTTGGATGGGTGTTCAAACCCGTTCAAAGTGGGGTCCTATTGAAGAAACCCAATGATAAATCAGCAGGAGGGAAAGTCAAGCACCATCGACAAATAATTGCTCTAAAATGACTCAGGTTAGCCAGGCAAGTGTGCCCCATCAACCCATTCGCGAAACTCATGTAAAAACTCACTCGCCAGTGCTTCTGGGAGCTGGGGCGATTGTGGTAGGATAAATTGGATTAAGCGATGAACGAAATTAAGGATCCAATCATGAAGCGTATTCAACACCAACTCCGACGTTTTGCTCACTGTCTTCTCTGCGCCAGTTTAGCCGTCTGTTTGATGACCTTTCAAAGCAGTTATGCAGAAGCAGACGCAAAAATATCCGCCGAACAAAAATTGTTGAGCAGCCCACCGGCTTCAACGCCTTTACCAGAAGCGCCCCCCACCTTAGTGCCCCCACCACCTAACTTGCACGTGAAAGGCTACGTGCTGATGGATGCGGATACAGGAACCGTTCTCGCGCAACAAAATAGCAATGAACGTCTGCAGCCGGCGAGTTTAACCAAGCTCATGACCTTGTATGTCGTCTTTCAAGCGTTGAAAAGCGGTCAAATTCATTTGACGGATAATGTTCACATTAGCGCTGACGCATGGCGAACCGGCGGATCACGCATGTTTGTAAAAGAAGGCTCAGACGTTCCTTTGGAATCGCTCATTCAAGGCATCATCGTGGCCTCCGGCAATGATGCTTGTGTTGCCGCCGCACAATACGTGGGTGGAACGGAACAAACTTTCGCCCAAATGATGAATCAAACGGCTGAACGCCTCGGAATGAAAGACACGCACTACACGGATTCAACGGGCCTCCCAAATGCAAACCATTACTCAACGTCCTACGACATGGCCTTGTTAACGCGTGCGCTAATCGAAGATTTCCCGGAATATTATCATTATTTTTCTGAAAAATGGCTGACCTATAATCACATTAAACAACCCAATCGCAACCGTTTACTTTGGCGAAACAGCTCCGTTGATGGCTTGAAAACCGGTCACACCGATGAAGCTGGTTTTTGTTTAATTTCATCCGCAAAACGAAACGACATGCGCCTAATCTCTGTTGTGATGGGTTCTCCCACCGATGGCGCGAGAGCCAATGATTCGGAAGCTTTATTGAATTATGGTTTCCGTTTTTATAACACCTATCAATTATTTGGCGCTAACAAAATGATCACTCAACAACGTGTTTGGCTCGGCCAGCATAAATTCGCTTCTTTTGGGCTTGAAAATCCCCTGTATGTGACAATCCCGATCGGTGAGTATAAAAATTTAAAAGCGTCCTTGAGTATGCAACACCGGTTACGCGCTCCATTAAGCAAAGGACAAGCATACGGCCAAGTCGAAGTGACGTTAAGCGGAAAAACAATCGCAGAGAAACCGCTGGTTGCTCTTCAAGATAATCAGCGCGGCAATATTTTCTCACGAATGATGGATCACATTTCTTTACTGTTTCGAAGTGTATAAGGAAAAAACGTGAGTGTCGTTTATCTAAATGGACAATTCATACAACAAGAAAAAGCCAATGTTTCTATTTTAGATCGTGGCTTTTTATTCGGCGATGGCGTTTACGAAGCGATTCCCGTTTATCAGGGCTACATTTTTGGCTTCAACGAACACATAGACCGATTGGCAGAAAGCCTTACAGCCATTAAAATGAAACCACCACTTTCGCACGCACAATGGGAAGACGTTTTATATGAATTGCTTGCGCTGAATGGAAAACAAAACGACGATCAAAGTATTTATATGCAAGTCACACGGGGCGCACAAGCCATGCGCAATCACTCGATTGCCGAAAATATTGAGCCTACCGTTCTTGCCATTTGCATGCCACCCAAAGCCAAATCAATTCAACAATTAAGCCATGGATTTTCAGCCATTACGGTTCCAGATCTTCGACGCTTTAATTGCCATATTAAAGCAATTTGTTTACTTCCTAACTTACTGGCACTGCACGAAGCGGAAAATGCAGAATGCAATGAAGCGATTTTTATTCGCAACGGAAAAGCGCTGGAAGGCACAAGCAGCAATTTATTCATCGTGAAAGGTGGTGTGATAAAAACACCACCCGATGGACCCAATATTTTATCTGGCGTTACGCGAAGTATTATTCTAGCGCTTGCCGCACAAAATAAAATTCCTCACGAAGAAATCGATATTTCTGAATGGATGCTGCAAGAAGCCGATGAAATCTGGCTAACCGGCTCGCTAAAAGAAATTCACCCAATTCTTCATCTCAATCACAAACCCGTTGGCTCTGGAAAAGCCGGCCCAATTTGGAGACGCCTGATAGAGCTTTACCAAAACCATAAAATGGCCTTAATGCGCGAGAAAGTATCCAAAAAAACAAATCGACAGTCAGAAGATCGACTTTAAATCATGGATGAAACCCAAAGCCCCATCCCATTCCCCTGTGATTTCACGATAAAAATCATCGGCCAATCGGATAAAACGTTTGAAGGGGCTGTCATCAAAATTTTTAAAAAACATTACCCCAAGCTAAAAAACATTCCCTATAAAAAACGCCTCAGTCGAGACGCCCATTACCTGGCACTGACCATCACAGTCTATGTCGACTCCAAAGAAGCGCTCAACGCCATCTACCGAGATTTAAACCAATGCCCCAACGTGATCATGGCGTTGTGATTTCACCCCTCGCCTGTTTATTGGCGAATATAAAAATCCGAAAATTTAAACCGTGAGTTTAAATTTCAGCAAAAAATCTGAAGTTTGGGTATTGAAACTCGGGCCTGTCGCCCCGGATCCTCTTCAGACGAAAGGCGCTTGCGCAAGCCTGCTAACAGCAGCACAATATCCTTTTTACTGGCCCTTGATCATGAAAAAATGAAAAACCTCATTGTCAAACAGTTCGAACAACCCCAACCCTACGCTGAAACGTGGGAAGCCATGAAGCGTTTTACCGATGCCCGTCACCCGGAGATACCAGACGAAATTTGGCTGTTGGAGCACTTCCCGGTTTTTACGCAAGGTCTCGCCGGCAAACCGGAACACGTGTTAAATCCACAGCACATTCCCGTCATTCAAACCGATCGAGGCGGTCAAGTGACTTATCACGGCCCGGGTCAACTCATGGCCTATCTGCTTTTTGATCTCAATCGATTGAATCTCAACACCCGAACGTTTGTCCGGCGAATTGAACAAACCGTGGTGGATTATTTGAAAAGCCTCTCCATTGAAGCTCTGACAAAAATCGATGCCCCTGGGGTTTATGTGAACGATGCCAAAATTGCCTCGATCGGGCTTCGTGTTCGCAAAAACTTAAGCTATCACGGTCTCGCCTTTAATGTCGCGATGGACCTTGGACCATTCTCATTGATTAACCCTTGTGGGTTCAAAGGCCTGACCATGACGCAGGTGCAAGACTTCATTCCTTCCATTACAATGACCAACGTGAAGAAAGGCATTCTACCCTACTTCGTCAAAAATTTCGGGTATAACATTTCACTTGAAGTGGCGAACATTCGCCACTTCAAGTGACTTTACACGATGGGGTTTCCAAAGGGGAAAAACGTGATTCTCCCCTTTGGCGCTCGAGCATTCTTACAAGATATACCGCTCGCTTCCTCAATATATTCGCATCT
>CAYGED010000161.1:0-3696 GCA_964348555.1 uncultured Coxiellaceae bacterium | reverse complement strand
CGAGAGGTGTTATCGAATTTATTAAATCGAAATATCGAAAATACTGAACAAACAACCTCCCTGCAAAATTTATCTGAAGAGGAACGTCAGCTTATCCACGATGAGCTATCGAAAAGTTACGAGGATGAAGAACGCCATCGACACGAGCGATACAAAATTGAACGCCACGCACGGCAAACTGAAAAAGAAAGTTTTGAATACGTTGGAAGAAAAATTGAATCTCTTCAGAAGGAAGTTGAACGCTCCCGCGAAAATCTCGCACAAGTGAATGCTTCCATCGAAGAACAAAACAAACTGTCAGTAGAGCCAAAAGAAACAACCTTTTTAAAATCGCAAAAAAAAATCCGCGAGAAGCAGCTTGCTAAAGATGAAAAGCTGCTTAACTGCGCGGCTGATCACCTTAACATTCAATGTTTACAACTCAGTGCGGACGCTCTTTTTTTCCTCGCCAATACCGCGATCAATTACGCTTGCTGGGAAAAAGAAAGAAAGTGCATCAGCGACAATGGCGCAAAGTGGAAAGAAAGACTATCGCTGGCAAAAGCCCCATTATCAAATGTCTTGGGACTGACAGCCCATCATGCGGCTTGGAACATGAGCACAGCAGATCGCATCGCCAATGGCAAATCTCCCGAGTCAGCTCTCAGCGATGGGCTCAACCGAGCGCGATACGTTTTACTAGTCACTCAGCTCATCCGAAATTCAATGCGATGGTTCGGGCGCAATAAAAAAGAGAGACCCGAAAATAGAAAAGAATGGACAAATCTAGAAGCTGCAGAACAATTTTTGGGTGAACAGTTACCGCTTTTTCAGATTGCTCTTTCCACTGGGTTTATGCTTGTTAACCCAAACAATTTTATTGCTGGTGCCCTGTCACTGCAACCCGAAACATTGCTACACATTCCAACACTCAACCATTACTTTCTAAGACCTAATCCACGTGATCCTCTTGCACTACCCCGTTTTTTGATTGGCAAAACTTTCGAACGATTACTCGATGCTGACGATGCTGATAAAGCATCGGGCCCTGGCGAAAAAGCACTGGCCATCACCACACAAACCGTGGGATATATCACGGCATTTTCTGAACCATTTGCCATGCTGTGTAGAAAGCTAGCACCAGTCTATTTTTCAACGGTCGGCGGATTGTTTGCCTCTTTTGTTTCGTTAAACAACGTTTATTTATCATTAAAAGCCATTCAAATGGCTCACGCATTTTTTCAAACGTATAAAAGCTACAGACCAGAATGGTTGAAGTACCAACTGGCTGAGCATTTTTCCTCATCGAATAAAGAAGGTGGCGTAACACCCATGGATGGAAATGGTTTATTTCATTCAGTTTCTCAATACAGTGGAATTGATCATGCTGAATTACGCCGACGAGCAGTCAAATATGAGCAAGATCATCGTGAAACGTTTATCAATAAAAATTTAATTTTAGTAAATGAATTTGCTACTCACGTTGAAAACATGTCTCAGATCGCCGCCTTACCTCAAGACGAGGACGACGAAAAAAGACAACAAGCCAAATGGGGCACGCATGCCGAGATTTACGCGCTCTCGAAAGTATTAAACCGACCGATCATCGTTCTGAAACCTGACATTAGCTTAAAAACCATGATGGAAAATCTATCCTTGGATCTTTCAGAAATTACCGGAAAACCTATTTTCATCATGTTATCGGAAAATCATTATTACCCTATATTGCTGCGAGGGGAAGATTATTTTGAGGCTGGGTATGCGCAATATCTCAACTTACGAAAGACTCAACTAGCCGAAGTGGTTGTTCAGTCTGTCGAAGAACATCGCGCCGCTTCAAATGCGCTTCTCGATCAACTCGAACAATCTGTAACCGCTCTATCACAAACCACACAGCAGTGTTTAGCGACGGTTGCTGAAATCAAGGATACAAACGATCGAATCAATGTAGCGATTCAGTCAGCGCAAGAAACCATAAAGCGATTACATTGCGCCGATATACCGAAAAACGTCACTACCACCAAAATCGGTGGAATTACCTTTTTTGCAGGAGCAGGGTTAAGCCAACAGCAACAACTAGCACTTGCCACGGCTACCAAAAGGATGGAACTAACAACCTAACCATTGCGGAGAATAAAATGCCCGATTCAAATCATGCTATTTTTTATGCGGCTTTTTACAATAATATCCCAAAAATAGACAGAATTTTGGATGCCGACCCACTCAAAATCAATACACGATGTGTTGTTCCTGTACCAGTCCTTCAAGCAATAACTGGATGGACGCTATTGATTGGAAAAAAAACAGCCTCATTTTTTTTTGGTTTAGCAGCTGCTCTAGCCGCTGCTCTAGCCGCTGCTGAAGTAATGACTGCTAACATTGCTCTTGGAGTTGCGACAGGGACAGTAGCTGCTACCGGAACCGTGGCGACAGGAGGAACAGTAGCTGCTGTTGCCACAGCAGCTACTTTAGGAACGGCAGTAACGGCAGCAAAAGCTGCTTGGACCTTTGGTGATGCCAGTTTACTGGTATTAACCAAAGATCGCGAAGGTTGGACCCCGCTTCACTTCGCTGCTTATTCTCAATCCTTAGAAACAACCTTACATCTGATTAATCGAGGCGCCGATACAACCTTGGCAGCAAAAGGAAGAACTTACTTGGATCTTGCTCCCAGTGATGCATTTAAACAAGCCTGCCGAGATACTGTACAGAATAGAAATAACTCGCAAGTGGATCGAAATCAAGTGCGAGAATTGCAGAGAGAATTAGAACAAAATAGAGCGCATGAAGCTAAATTAGTACAAACAGTAAATGCCAATGAAGACCAACAACGTGAGCTGCAGCAACGACTAAAAGAAACGCTTGCGGAAAGGCAAGCCACCGAGCAAAAAATAGCTGATCTTAATCAGCGACTTGCTCAATTTCGACCTGTTGGATATGATAACAACAGAGGACAATTTTTTTATATGCTCCACGAAACCAGTGAAGAAAAAGAAGAAAAAAAGGAACACAAAAATCAAGAAAATACTCCTTAAAGCCAATGCCACCTTAAGCACTAAAAAAACCACCTGACTTCGTCATCCTTCCGCGAAGGCGGTCTGCTTTTTTCTTAAGGGAGTGTCATTCGTTCTTAAAGCACGCGATGTAATTTGTTACGCGGCCATTTAATGGTTAGCGCAAACTTCCATAGCTTCCTCGACAAGTGGTATCGTCAACACTGCCATTAACTAAATACCGTTGATTTTCACGCAGTAAAGCTTTCCGGATTGGGGCATTCATTTTCCATAGTTCTTTAACAAATTGAAGTCCTTCTTGAGTTAATTTTTTCTGGTCTGAATCGCCTTTGTACCAATGGCGCTTTTTGAGCGCTGGAATGAGGATAGGCAGCCCTTGAAGATGCTTGGCTTGATAAAAGGTTAACGGTAAAGCAATCAGCAGCTCATAATAATGTTTGAATTTTTCAAAATCACTTTTAGTCGATGGATTTAAATTATCGAGACAAACCAATTGAAAATGTTCCGTTGTTTTCTGCGCCTGTTCTGCCTTTTCTTCCAGACAATCGAGATCACGATCGATCGCCTCTTGTTTGAATTTGTCCATTTCGTTGATTAACCATTTTCGATATTCTTCATCCAGTGATTTTCTAATAAACATAAAAATAGCTGGATCAATGCGCGATACTTTGGCGCAGCCAACACAAAAACAAAACCAATAAAA
>CAYGED010000160.1:1939-3728 GCA_964348555.1 uncultured Coxiellaceae bacterium | reverse complement strand
TGTATGACATACAATAAAATCATGGAAATAAGAAAACCAACGATCAAATCAGCGGTGTGACCAAAATAAAATCCAAGGGCGACTGGCGCGAAGGCAATCAAACGTGCAGCGAATAACAAGAGACTAACGCCCAAGTTTGAAACCAAGGAAGAACCCCATGTTTCCCGTAACAAGGTGATGGAGCGTTTGATCGATTCGAAAGGACCCGTGTGTTCAATAACCAAAACTGGAACAACAAAATAAGAAATCACGGTCCAGCTCATTCCGGCAAACGAAGTGGCTAAAATCCCGAGGCTGTTAAGTCGGTTTTGAAAAAATCGCAAGAATGCCCCAATGGTGGTATTGAAGAGGATCCACACAATCCCGCGCGGAAAACAGTGGCATGCTGCTTTGAAAGCACTTGAGAAAGTGACAGGCTCGTTTTTAAAATACCTTACTGTTGCAAAGATTAAAGCTGAGTTGCAAAAGATCGCCACGGCATTGCATAAAAATAAAATGATCAGCACTAAGCCCAGCAGAAAGAGTTCGCGGTGAGGGGGTAGATGGTTCAAGCTAGGCTCATGGATCACGAGGTGCGTGATGGGGGTGACGAAAAAGGAAAGTAGCAGGATTGTGGCGACCGTACTGATCAAGGGAAAAACCAGTAGTTTTTTATGGGTGTGGAGGACAGCCAGACTTTGTTTTGTCAGCTGCCAGCCTCTTGTTGTTATAGAAGAGCTCATGGGGTCCATTTTAACAGACTACAAATTGATTTGAAAATGATCAGATTAGGGGGCAGAATACCCCGCATGAAAACCGATTGGTGCACCAATGACTTTGATTACGCCCTCCCAGAAGGGTTAATCGCTCAGCGTCCCTTGCCTAAGCGGGATGATAGCCGGTTAATGATGCTAAATAAAACCACTGGGCTTCTCGAGCATAAACAGGTGGTGGATTGGCTGGAGATGCTTCGGCCAGAGGATTTGTTGGTGTTTAATAATACCAAGGTCATTCCTGCGCGACTTTATGGGGTAAAAAAGGTTTCAGGTGGGAAGGTGGAATGCTTGGTCGAGCGGGTGCTGAGTAAGGGTCGGTGCTGGGTGCATTTACGGGCGAGTAAAAAGCCTAGGATCGGAGTTGCACTTCGGCTGGCGAACGCGTTTGATGCTAGGATTATCGATCAGCAGGATGATTTGCACTTGCTTGAGATAGAATCAAAACAGTTGGTTCTCGAATTATTGGCAACCCATGGAGAGGTTCCGCTGCCGCCCTATATTCAACGCCCGCCCGAAAAAGTTGACCAAGAACGTTATCAAACTGTGTTTGCTCAAAACGAAGGTGCCATCGCTGCGCCAACGGCGGGATTGCATTTTGATGCGGATTTTTTTACAAAATTATCGCAACGAAAAATTTCCCATGTTTTTGTCACGCTTCACGTTGGTGCCGGAACCTTTCAGCCGGTCCGTGTTGAACAACTCGAACATCACCGTATGCATGATGAATACATGGAGTTGTCTTCAAGTGTTTGTGAAGCCATCCAGCAATGCCGACGTCGAGGCGGTAGGGTGATTGCGGTGGGGACGACGGTTGTGCGTTGTTTAGAGAGCGTGGCACAAATGGGCGAATTAAAACCTTATTGTGGCCAAACCCGTTTATTTATTTATCCTGGGTTTCAGTTTCGTTGCGTTGATGCGATTTTTACGAATTTTCATTTGCCGAAGTCGAGCTTGTTGATGTTGGTTTGTGCGTTTGCTGGTTATGATTTTATGATGCACGCCTACCAAGAGGCAGTGAAAGTGCAGTATCGATT
>CAYGED010000160.1:0-1929 GCA_964348555.1 uncultured Coxiellaceae bacterium | reverse complement strand
TTTTGGGGCCCGATGAGGCGCCCTATATCATTTCAATGAGAAATGATAAACTGTGACGGCTTTTTAGAGAGGGGATTACAATGACTTTTCAACACATCAAAGTACCGGCCGGTGAGAAAATTAAGCTTAACAAAGATGGTTCAATTCAGGTGCCGAATCAGCCCATTGTGTCTTTTATCGAAGGTGATGGCATTGGTGTCGATATCACTCCAATCATGCGCAAAGTCATCGATGCAGCGATTGAAAAAGCCTATCGCAGTCAACGAAAAATTGCGTGGATGGAAATCTATGCAGGTGAAAAAGCCACAAAAGTTTATGGAAAAGATGTGTGGCTACCCGAGGAAACATTGGAAGCCATTCGCGCTTATGTCGTTGCCATTAAAGGCCCGTTGACGACACCCGTGGGTGGCGGCATTCGCTCACTCAATGTTGCGCTGCGACAAAATTTAGATTTATACCTTTGTTTACGGCCGGTTCGCTATTTTAAAGGCGTACCGAGTCCTGTTAAGCATCCAGAAAAAGTGGATATGGTCATCTTTCGAGAAAATTCTGAAGATATTTACGTTGGGATTGAATGGCCAGCAGGAAGTCCGGAAGCGAAAAAGCTCATCGCCTATTTGCAAAATGAAATGGGGGTCAAAAAAATCCGATTTCCGCATACCAGTGGTATTGGTATTAAACCGGTATCACAAGAAGGAACTGCTCGGTTGGTTCGTCGCGCCATTCAATACGCGATTGATAACAACCGTGACTCAGTGACTTTGGTTCATAAAGGCAACATCATGAAATTTACTGAGGGTGCTTTTAAAGAATGGGGTTATGAATTAGCGGTGAAGGAGTTTGCTGCAAAGCCGTTGGATGGGGGTCCTTGGCACGTGTTGAAAAACCCAAAATCGGGAAAAGATATCGTGATGAAAGATGTTATTGCCGATGCGTTTTTACAACAAATTTTATTACGCCCAGCGGAATACAGTGTGATCGCGACCTTGAATTTGAATGGGGATTATATTTCGGATGCATTGGCGGCCGAAGTGGGTGGCATCGGAATTGCACCAGGAGCCAACCTCAGTGACGTTGCCGCTATTTTCGAAGCGACCCATGGAACGGCACCCAAGTATGCAGGACAGGATAAAGTGA
Source organism: uncultured Coxiellaceae bacterium (assembly GCA_964348555.1). GTDB lineage: Bacteria > Pseudomonadota > Gammaproteobacteria > Coxiellales > Coxiellaceae > CAMTUH01. Next base: position 792 of record CAYGED010000160.1, on the reverse strand, counting down.
ATCCAGGTTCGATCATTTTGTCAGCTGAGATGATGATTCGTCACATGGGGTGGGTTGAAGCGGCTGATCTCGTCATTAAAGGTATCGAAGGCGCCATTCAGAGCAAAACCGTGACCTATGACTTTGCGCGACTGATGGATAATGCGAAAGAGGTCTCATGCTCTGAATTTGGCGAGCAAATTATTCGACACATGTAATGGTTTATCAGTATATATTAAAGAGTGTTCTGTGAGGGAGAGTCAACGCCACCCTGTAACACCATATTGACGAGGCTGCCGAGGCTGGGGTCAAGCGTACAGGCGAATTTGAGAAGGGATTCGTCGTTTTCATGCCCCGCTGTCATCTCGTAGACTCTTTCCCGATGTTCAATCAAATACATGAGATGCTGTAGCTCGGTATCTGATGTCGCTGGCGTTTGATTAAGTCGCATCAGGGCAAATCGAATGGGGTAATTGGGTAAAGTTCCTTTGAAGGCCTGCATTAGGGTTAACACCCTAGGGTCTTTGGTTTCCTCAGGGGATTGAGCATGAGCGGCTTGAACGGCTTGTTTAACACGGTCGACATTGCGCTCCAGAATGGCTCGGATAAGAGCCCAGAGTGCAGGATCCCGTTTTAAGGCGCAGTCGTTTATAGCCCAGAAAGAGGGGCGGCTGCTACCACCCGTGAAAGACACCACGTGACTTGCAGGTCTTCGTGGTGTCGTCGGGTCTGTTATCAACGTGAGTGGGTGTGTCTGTCTCATATTCTTTATTTGGCGTCCTTTCGCCATGATTCTCACCCTAAATCATATCT
>CAYGED010000159.1:0-3768 GCA_964348555.1 uncultured Coxiellaceae bacterium | reverse complement strand
GTATAATACTATACGTCAAGGCCCACGTAACTCAGCCAGATCTCCTAACTGGCTGAGTTAATTTTTAAAAAAGTCACGTTGCTGGCCGTAGGGAGCCGAGGCGATCGGCAGGATGAATAAGTTGAAACACCTAGGCGACATTGATGGAAGTGACGCATATGATCATTTTATAAGTGGCACTTCCCTATCTTATCCATATCAAAAAACATAACATCATTTTACCATCAAAAAATTGACGGATTAAAAATGTTTTCTCCACGCAGTTTCAGCCATAAACGCTAAAAATTCTGGTGCTTCAGATGATAAAAATTGATCGCGTATATGTGATTCAGATTCTCGACCAAGCAGCGGATGTGTCATTATAAGCTCCCTGATCTGTTCTTCACTTTGGGAGGGCAGTTCAACGTGAAGAACAATACAACCCGCCTTCCCTTGCTATTTGTTCTAAGTGCATAGCTGGATGAGTAAACTGGTCAGCCTTTCGAAAATAACAATCTGGACGACTATCATCAAAAAATATGTAATTCACTGGTTGTCCAGTCATGTTTCCATTTAACTTGCTTTTTTTCGTTTTTTTACGGATACCAATTTAACCTGTAATCGACAGCCGACAGCGGTGGCGTATTTGACGAGCGTTTTAAGTGACGGTGAGTGCCTGCCTCTCCCGCCAGCCGCTTCTAGTCGAGCCACCACGGGTTTTTGTGTGGCCATCTGCTCCGCGACGTTTTCCTGAGTGAGGTGTGCTTTTTTTCTTTCATGCTTTAATTGATCGGCTAATTCTAATTGCAGTTTAAATGCTTCGTATTCAGCACGTGCCTCTGGATCGGAAAGTACATCTTTTTTAAGCGTTTTATGCCATTCTGTTGATCGTCTAGCCATTGTTTTTTACCTCGTGTAAGCGTTTTCTTGCTAAGTCCAATTCCTTTATGGGCGTTTGTTGTGTCTTTTTTATAAAGGTATGCAATATTACAATTTCGTTTTTTACTTGAATGCAATAGAAAAAGCGTGCGATGCTCTCTTCGGCTTTAACGCGTATTTCAAATAGTCCTTTACCCATGGCGCATGTATGAGGCATTCCGAGATCAGGCCCTTTTTCAGCCATCCTTTCAGTCAACGCAATATAGCAGGCTTTAATCCGTTTTGGTATTTTCTTAATAGATTGAACGACTTTTCTATTGTATATAGGTGATGCTCCATTGCATATATACATGGTACCAAATTTGGTAATTTTTATCAATAATAAAAGTGCATTTACATGGGATTTCGTTCCATACCTGGACGAGGTTCCCACTCGTTTTGCATGCGCTGAAATACCGCTGTCATTTTTGGTGCGTGTTGATTGAGTAGGCTGCTTATTCGCTTGGACTTTAATAACTGTATGACGAGGCGATTCATGGATCTCTGTAGATGAGTGGGAGTAGTTTTACCTGTGGCGTGGTATTTCTGGGTGATGTCGTGAAATTCCAGCAATAATTTTATTTTTGGATGATCGAGTTTCCGTAATTTTTCCCATTCAGCCCGATATTCATCGGACAACCAATTGATGTAGGGTTTTTCTGTTTTTTGTCTCGGACGATGATTTTTGTTGTTGATTACAAAACCCCAATAGTCTTTGATGTGCGCTTTCACGAGACCTAATGTATCGATGAGACGACCCATCAACGATTCCAGGTCAAACCCGCGGCGCCTTGCATACGCGAGCGGCCAATCGAGGACGTTGTCTTTCACTTCTTCTCGTGTGAAATGTTTCATGAGCATGGCTTTATCTTGGAAAGTTTCCTGATCTGCGTGCAATTCAACGCTCTTTCGGTGACGGGTGAGCGCGACATATGCTAAGTGCCGATTCCATCCTTGCCCGCCAGCATACACAAATAGTTTATCGAATGTGGCTCCTTGCGCTTTGTGAACCGTGGCGGCATACCCATAATCAATTTCATTATAGCGATCAAGTGCAACGGTGAGTGTTTCCTGTGAGTCTTTCTTCACGGTGATCTCACCTGTATTGACGGATAAGACGGTCCCCAGTTCACCATTATAAACGCCGATTGTTGTATCATTGCGACGAAATAAAATGCGATCTCCGGGCGCCAATTTCAAGGTGTCACGCACATATTCAATGTTCCAACCATCGTTCGATGGCACGCGTTTGGTGATGTTGACAACAACGGGTTGCTCGGACACTAATTTTAAATGCATCAATCGCTGTCGTGCCAGTTGATTGAGTTGATTCACGTCCACGTTTCGGTGTGCGAGAATCATGCGTTGAGATAAATTCTCTTGTGTCACCTCGCGAGCCCAATGTTCGATGAGATTTTGCATGGCCTGATCACCGGAGGGATGCCAATGAACATGCCCTTTTTGTTCATAATGGGCCAATCCTTCTTCCATATGACCGATGGCTAAGGCGAGTGACGCCTGTTGATCGCCAGCGTCTTGTTGTCGATAGATTTGTTGCATTTCAGCAAAGCCAATGCGTTCCAAAAGTGCTCGAAACGGTGCGCCTGGACCAATCGGCTGTAATTGTTGTGGATCCCCCATTAACACCAGTTTGGCTTTTGCCTCTTTAACCTGATGCACGACAAAGGCCATATCATTTAAATCCGTCATGCCGGCTTCATCCATCACAATAATATCGTTTGCGTTTAACTCGATTTTTCCGGCAATCACTTTTTGTCGAAAACTCGCGATTGTGGAGGAGGGGATTTGGCTGGCTTGCGCTAGCCCTTTTGCCGCAATGCCAGAAACCGTCATACCCCGTACCTGAAATCCATTTTGTTTCCAGATAGCGTGAGCCGCTTTCATGAGAGTGGATTTCCCAGTACCCGCTCGACCGACCAGAGCAGAAATGGCAGAACCGTTAAGAATATGATGGAGTGCGTGTCGTTGCTCAGCACTTAAAGTGGTACGAGCCATGATGTGCGTTTTGATTTTTGAAGAAACACCGTGTTTGGTTCGAGCCAGTAATATATCGGCCTGTTGAGCCAGTTTGGCTTCTTTTAAGTAATTCATTCGAGTCGTATAGCGTAAACGCTGATCATCTCCAACGCCGAGACAAATGATATCGGGGTGTGCTTTGACACGGGCCATGACAGAGCGAAATTGTTGGGTTGTCTCCGTACTCTTAAAAATCAAACTGGCTAATTGCCGTTCTGAAAAGACGGAATGACGCAATGATAACACATTGATAATATTTTCAGGGTTTTCTAAAGCGATTTGGATCGCTGCTTCCTGCTTTAAACGATTTTCGGAGTGAAGATAAGAGGATGTTTCACGCCTTAACCGGCCTTCATGGCGTTGGGATAAGAGGTGATTTTCATCGACCTCCCAATCAATTCCATGCCGCTCAAAATAGGACTGTTGAAAATCACGCCATTGATCACCCCAGTAATCCTGTTCGCTCACAAACCCTTTTCCGCCTTTTCGGTTGGCAAACGTAGGATTTAAATCCCGCGCCTTGTAGCGATCAAATACGCCTCCTTTGAGTCGACGTGTCGTGACATAAATATGGGCATGAGGATTCCCATCGCCATGATCATGAATCGCGTAATGAGCGACTAATCCTTTTGAGACAAAATGGGTTTCGGCAAACGTGCGAGTCAGCTCAACGTGATGCGCTAAGGGTAAATCACGCGGTAAAGCGAGAATCACGTCTTTCGCGAGTTGCGCGTCTTTGCGCTTTTCACAGGCTTCAACCGCATTCCAGAGATATTCTCGATCGCGCAATCGTTCATCTGCGCCGTTGGGTAGGAGAATTTCAGCGTATTGCAC
>CAYGED010000158.1:0-3829 GCA_964348555.1 uncultured Coxiellaceae bacterium | reverse complement strand
AAGCGGAATACGGGATTTTCGGATTTTCATTCTCCATAATTGGCCCCATCCCTAAGTGGAAAAGTTAAGCACTATCGTCAATTATCCTTTTTAGCTTCCCAAATTTTTACGCAATTTTTTCCGGCACTTTTCGCTGCATATGAAGCCTCATCTGCACGACGAATCGCCTCGTCAACAGAAAGTAGTGGGTCGACCATGGTCACTCCGAAACTGGCCGTTATATTAATTTTCTCTTTTCCAATATCAACTGGCAATTTAGCTAACCCAGCGCATATCCTTTCCACGATAGCTTGACATTCCGACACGGTAACTTCTTCGAACAATAATAAAAACTCCTCTCCACCGTAACGAAATATTTTGTCATATGGGCGCAGCATTTTAGTTAGGTATTGCACCACGGACTTTAACACTTCATCACCCGCAGGATGTCCATACGTGTTATTGATATGACTAAAGTCATCAAGGTCAATCATGACGACACAACCTGGTTTTTGGGGATTCCGTTTAGCCAACTCTATTTGCTCACGTAAGATGGGCAGCATATCAATTCGACTAATCGCACCTGTTAACGAGTCACGATGATAAATTAATTCTTCTAGCTGATGTTTCAGCGCATGTATTTCAAGTTGCAGCCGATCGAGACTATTGGTAAAGCTATCGTAATCAAAGGTAGTAATTGTGCTGCCTGAATCCGCTGTCATTAATAGCTTTTTAGCCAGTTCATGCAGATGTTTGTGCACCTCCCCCATTTGAGTAAAGCCTTTATCGTCCTTGAAATTTTCATCGGACTCATGATAGTACCATTGACCAAATCGACACTGTGTATGCGGTTCTGGCGCTAAATCATGCTGATCTGACGATTGATGACAAACTAAATTTCGAATAAGCAATCGATGCCATTCCTTATGATTATAAAGCGCTTGGTCTAATCGATTAAGGACTTCTTGTAGTCGATTTCTTGGAATGTTAATCAGCGCCATTGTTCCTCCTTAAATTAGGCGAATCCTATGTTACCGGAATTAATTATACCATACTCTTGTTTTAGGTATTTTTCTGTTACCGATGAAGCGAAGAATAAGGCCAATTAACCACTGCCACCACCCTTTTAATTTCTTAATTTCCCGTATTTCGCTTCGCTTCATACGGGCTACTTGTTATCTTAACCCAAGAGCTCTCGCATCTTTGCTTGAATCATATCGATGGCGATTCGATTTTCACCGCCGCGCGGAACGATAATGTCGGCATAGCGTTTGGAGGGCTCAATGAACTGCAAATACATGGGGCGCACTGTCGCGTCGTATTGATCCAAGACCGACTCAATGGGGCGGTGTCGCTCGATAATATCGCGGCGCAATCGTCGTAATAAACAGATGTCGAGCGGTGTGTCCATAAAAATACGAATATCCATGAGTTCGCGAAGCTCCGCTTCAATAAATAATAAAATGCCTTCGAGCACAATAATGCGATGCTGGCCGACAGTCTTCGTTTCTTTTTTTCTTTCGTGTTTCGTATGATCGTAGCAAGGAACTTGAACGGATGACCATTGGAGTAGCTTTTTTAAATGTTCAATTAACAAACCGTGATCCAAAGAATCCGGATGGTCATAATTGATTTTGGCGCGTTCATCAAATGGCATGTCGCCAAGATCTTTGTAATAGGAATCTTCAGAAATCACGACGACTTGATCCGAACCCAACTCATTCACAATGGTGTTGGCTAATAAACTTTTTCCGGAGGCAGAAGGACCTGAAATACCAATAATGATCACGTTATTTTTCATGGGGCGCTCGCTTTAATAAAACATAGAGCGCACCGGTTCCGCCGTGTCGCGGTTGTGCGGAATGAAAAGCCAATACATTAGATTGCTCACGCAGCCACTGGTTTAAAAAATTTTTGAGAACGGGTTTGCTCCCAGAAGACAAACGCCCTTTTCCATGAATAAGACAAACCCATCGCTTGCCTTCGGAAACACATTGGTTAATAAATTCATTCACGTTAGTCATGGCCTCATCCACTGTTTGTTGATGTAAGTCAAGAATCCCTTCAATGGGAATGTTTCCTCTTTTCATTTGACGAATAATTTTATGTTGAATGCCGGTTTTTGCAAAGTGTAGCGAATCTTCAGAACCGAGCCAATCTTTTTGATCGATTTCATTGGAACTCCAGCCGCTTCTCGGTTGCTGTCTTTGGGGTACGGATTTAGGTTTTGGTTTTTGTCTCTGGAGGTGGTGTTTGTCGGTACGAAGCGGGCGGACGTTGCTGGTCGCCTGACGAAACAAATCCTTATCGTCATCATCCTTAGTATTGCTTGAACTCATGCTGCCCAGCATCCCCCTCATCTGGTAAAATACCATGCCATGAAAAGTTTAGATACCAAACTGCTGCGAACGGGGCTCGATTGGGTCAGCGCGGCAGAAGAACAATTTCAGCAAGCGGGCCTCACCTTTGGGCATGGCGCAGTCGATGCGCATGAGGAAGCGCTCCAGTTGGTGGCGCATGTCTTGAAGCAGTCGCCGGAGAACATATTAGATGACAAGCACCCCGTGGGTGAGGCAGAGTCTCAGCGTATTGTTGAGCTGATGGTGGCGCGTATTGAAACGCGAAAGCCGCTGGCTTATTTGACGAACACGGCATGGTTTATGGGCCTGCCTTTCTATGTCGATGAACGCGTGCTGGTTCCGCGCTCTCCTTTGGGGGAATGGATTGAGCGGGCTTTTTCCCCTTGGATCGATCCGGATCGCGTCACACGAATTTTGGATGTTGGGACGGGAAGCGGCTCCTTGGCGATTTTATCTGCCATGGCCTTTCCCAAAGCGCGTGTTGATGCGATTGATATCGATGAAGATGCACTGGTCGTGGCGTCGATCAATATTGAACATTATCAGCTTGCCGATCGGGTACGCTTGATCCAGTCGGATGGATTTTCAGCGCTTGAGCAGGGTGAGTCCTATGACCTCATCTTGTCGAATCCCCCTTATGTCAGCCGAACTGAAGTCAATCGCTTGCCAAAAGAATATCGCCATGAACCGAGAAAGGCGTTAGAAGCAGCAGATGAGGGTTTGGCGATGGCCATTCGTTTGTTATCAGAAGTGAAGGAATACCTCATGGATAATGGCATTTTTGTGATGGAAGTGGGTTATAATGCAGAGGCGCTGCAGCGGCGTTTTTCTTCTGTACCTTTTATATGGCTTGAACAAGAGCATGGTGGCGAAGGTTTGCTGTTGTTGGATAAGCATCAATTGTCGGAATATTTTTAATGTCGGGAAATAGTATTGGAAAATGTTTTGTGGTGACAACGGCGGGTGAGAGCCATGGTCCTGTCATGCTGGCCATCGTGGATGGTTGCCCCCCGAATTTGTCGCTGACCGAAGAAGACATTCAAAAAGACATCGATCGCCGAAAAACTGGAGCATCGCGTTACACGTCGCAGCGTCGTGAACCCGATCAAGTGAAAATTTTATCCGGCGTTTTTAATGGGAAAACAACAGGAACCCCGATTGCCCTGTTCATTGAAAATAAAGACCATCGCTCCGCGGATTATTCGGCTATCAAAGATTGTTTTCGTCCGGGGCACGCTGATTTTACCTATTTCAAAAAATATGGCATTCGCGATTATCGCGGAGGAGGGCGTGCTTCCGCTCGCGAAACGATTATGCGCGTTGCGGCGGGCGCTATCGCAAAAAAATATTTACATGGACTCGGCATAAAAATTCAAGGCTACACGGCGGGGATTGGTGAAATTAAGCCGGATAAAATTGATTTATCGGTTGTAGAAACCAATCCTTTTTTCTTTCCTGATAAAAGTAAAGTGAAACAAATCGAAAAATAC
>CAYGED010000157.1:0-3880 GCA_964348555.1 uncultured Coxiellaceae bacterium | reverse complement strand
ATATAGACCCTATGGGAATTCACACGGGAGACAGCATCACCGTCGCACCTGCTCAAACGCTTACCGATAAAGAATATCAATTCATGCGAGATTCTGCCAAAAAAATCATTCGAGAAATGGGGGTCGATACCGGCGGATCCAACATTCAATTTGCTGTTCACCCAAGAACTGGAAAACAAGTCGTCATTGAAATGAATCCGAGAGTTTCTAGAAGTTCTGCTCTGGCTTCAAAAGCCACGGGGTTTCCTATTGCTAAGATCGCAGCAAAATTAGCCGTCGGATATACTTTAGACGAAATTCGAAATGACATTACTCGAGAAACGCCTGCCTGTTTTGAACCCACCATTGATTATGTGGTCACCAAAATTCCGCGATTCAATTTTGAAAAATTTCCACAAGCCGAACCGAAATTAACGACACAGATGAAATCCGTGGGCGAAGTGATGGCCATGGGCCGTACTTTCCAAGAATCCTTACAAAAAGCGATTCGCAGTTTAGAAACGGGTGTTTATGGGCTCGAGTCGAAAATAAAAATAAATGGGGATGGAATCGACGAGATGGTCTACGAGGAAGTGAAAAAACAATTGCGTTTTGCGGGTCCCGATCGATTGTGGTATATCGCGGATGCCTTTCGCTTGGGATTTAGTGTCGAGCAGGTTCACGAATTTTGTAAAGTGGACCCTTGGTTTTTAATTCAGATTCAAGAATTAGTCACGATTGAGAAAACCATCCAAAGTGAACGTTTAAAAAAGCTAACCGCGGATCAAATGCGGTTGTTAAAACGAAAAGGTTTTTCGGATCGACGCTTGGCGCAATTAATGAATTCCACCGAGGAACAGGTTCGTCAATATCGACATAAATTAAACGTGCGCCCGACTTACAAGCGTGTGGACACGTGTGCGGCAGAATTTCCCACGAACACGGCGTATTTGTATTCGACTTACGACGTGGAAAATGAATGTCGACCCACGAGTCGGGAAAAAATCGTTGTGTTGGGTGGTGGCCCGAATCGGATTGGTCAGGGCATTGAGTTTGATTATTGCTGTGTGCAGGCAGCGATGGCGATGCGCGAGCTCGGTTATGAGAGCATCATGGTGAATTGTAATCCGGAAACCGTTTCAACGGATTATGATATTTGTGATCGATTGTATTTTGAGCCGTTGACGCTAGAAGATTTGTTGGAAATTGTTGCGATTGAAAAACCCAAAGGTGTCATTGTGCAATACGGTGGGCAAACACCTTTGCGTTTGGCAAAATCCCTGGAAAAAGCGGGCGTTCCAATTATTGGTACCACACCGGATGCGATCGATCGTGCCGAAGACCGTCAACGTTTTCAAGAATTAATTTACGGGCTTCAGTTACAGCAACCGCCCAATGGCACGGTGCGCAGTGTTGAAGAAGGTATTCGTTTAGCGAAAGTGTTTGCTTATCCGCTTATCGTGCGGCCTTCCTATGTGTTGGGTGGTCGCGCGATGAAAGTTGTGTACCATGAAAAAGAATTAATTCGATACATGGAAAAGGAAGTTATTGTCTCTTCTGAAGAACCGCTTTTATTGGATCATTTCCTTGATGATGCCATTGAGGTTGATATTGATGCGATTTGTGATGGGGAAACAGTGTTAATTGCAGGAATATTGGAACATATCGAACAGGCGGGTATTCACTCGGGTGATTCTTCTTGTACTTTTCCGCCGCACAGTTTGAGTCGAGAAATACAGCAGCAATTAACAGATCAAGTGAAGAAAATGGCGGTGGAATTAGGGGTGGTGGGTTTGATCAATGCGCAATTTGCGATTCAAAAGGGTGAAATTTTTGTGTTGGAGGTTAATCCCCGTGCCTCCAGAACGATTCCATTTGTGGCCAAAGCGACGGGATTGCCGCTCGCTAAAATTGCCGCCTGTTGCATGGTTGGGAAAACATTAAGAGCACAAGGAATAAAGAAAATTCCAACACCACCGTTTTTTGCGGTTAAAAAGCCGGTTTTTCCATTCGATAAATTTCCAGGAGTCGACCCGATACTGGGCCCTGAAATGCGATCGACGGGTGAGGTCATGGGCGTTGGATCAACCTTTGGTCTCGCTTTTGCAAAAGGTCAGCTCGCCGGTGGTGACGTGATGCCTACCGGTGGGTGTGCGTTTGTGAGCGTGCGCGATGCGGACAAACCTCGCGCAGTCAACTTGGCGCGTGACTTAAGCAAACTCGGTTTTGAGATTGTGGCGACACGCGGAACTCTGCGGGCGCTGCAGGCGGCTGGAGTGGTGTGTCAGTTGGTGAATAAGGTCAGTGAGGGCCGGCCTCACATCATTGATATGATAAAAAATGATGAAATTAGCTTGATCGTCAACACGGCTGAGGGCGAGCAAGCCATTGAAGATTCTTATACCATTCGGACCAGTGCGGTTCAGCATGAGGTTTGTTACACTACCACATTGGCAGGGGCTGAGGCAGCCGTTTTTGCGCTACAGTCCGAAGGTTCCTCCGATGTGTATCGATTGCAGGATTTGCATCAACGCATCAAACAACATTGATGGGTAATTATTTAGGTGCTCTATGCGAAGCATTCTCCCAATTACGACAAACGGTATGAAAAAATTACGTGACGAGTTGGAATTGTTAAAATCCGTCGAACGTCCGCGCGTCATCAATGCCATCGCGGAAGCGCGAGCGCATGGGGACCTCAAGGAAAATGCGGAATATCACGCGGCGCGTGAGCGACAATCGTTTATTGAAGGACGTATTTTAGAAATCGAAACCAAGCTCGCCAATTGTCAGGTGATCGACATCAGCCAAATTCCCAATGAAGGCCGAGTCATTTTTGGCGCCACGGTTACCTTATTGAATTTGAATACCCAGACGGAAGTGATTTACCAAATCGTGGGTGAGGACGAGGCGGATATCAAAGAAAATAAAATTTCTGTGTCATCACCCATCGCACGTGCGCTGGTGGGTAAACACGTCGAAGATGTGATTACCGTCAATACGCCACAGGGTGGTGTGGAGTATGAAATCGTGGATGTCGAATATTTATAGGACCCATCAATAAGTCTTTATGCGCCCGTAGCTCACTCGGATAGAGCATCGGCCTTCTAAGCCTAATCTTGAAAGTCAGTATATTGTTTTAATTGATTTTTTTGTCCAGGAATTCCGTTGTTAATGTGGCTGAGCGGGGATAAAAGTGTCCTTCACTCCCGCAAAAGTCCCGCGCGTAATTGCCGTGAGCAGGTTATCGTTATTCTGGGCTTGGAAAGGACAACCGTAGATTTGATTTTAAGTGAAGAGCGGTCGTGCTTGCAGTAAAAAATGTGTCTAAAATTTGACACCCCCCCCCAGCTGCTATTATTAAAAAATAAAAAAGATAGGAGATTTTTATGAAATTTTCATTAAAAACAATTAGTTATTTTTCTCTGCTGGCCATTTGCTGGGGTGCGGGAGCTAGTTATGCTAGTTCGATAGGTATCATGCTTCCTTCATCCTTTCAACTAATAGAGGCTGGCATGTGGGCTAGTCCTGGCGTTAAGTACATTTGGTCGGGGAGTAGTGGTTGCTCCCCCACAATGAATGGTTGCTATTTCATCACTGGGCCCTATAATGGAAATCCGCCCTTACCCAGTGGTAGTTATGTAAAAGCCTATCTCACAGTGCAGAATCAAAATTCTGTTTGTAGCGTATCCGGATTATCTTTTTCAGTAACCAGCGCACCTAGTCCGAATGCTCCTTTTGACGTTGCACTCGTTCCGAAAAGTACGAGTGGGTCTCTTGAGCCATCATCAACGTGCCCTTATAAAAGTTATTCAATACAATTCAGCGGTGGTCAACCTGATTATAACTATACAGCAACGTTCTCGTTCAAATAACCAATATTTCACACGACATACCCCAC
>CAYGED010000156.1:0-3884 GCA_964348555.1 uncultured Coxiellaceae bacterium | reverse complement strand
CTTATCTTCGTCCCAAAAATGATTTAAAAATGTACTATATTAAGAAAATATTGAAGCTAGAGGGACTTAGATATGAAAATGAATAAGATTTTTAGCATCGTTGCCTGGTCGGCAGCCATCGCTTTTTTTCCAAGCTTATTATTGGCAGAATCATCTATCAAGACTCAAGTTCAAGTTAGAGGGCCGGGTAAACCTGGAGTATTTGCCGTTGGCTTCTCAGTCAATGGAAGCCGTTCTGGATCCATGGGAACCGTAGCCACCAAAAGTGGTCCAGCAGGCGCCAACTACTTATTTGGTCTCAGAACCAACACCGGCAAGAGTGTTAGCTGCGGCAGTAAGCGCCTGACACAAGATAGCATTGTCGTGGTCACTTTTAATGGTACGAGCTGTACTTCAAGTGTTCATCCCTGGAAAAGCTAGACTGGGCGTGAAATATCCAGGCTAGTGTTCTCACTGTTTGAATCATAAAGAAAACCGCGCCCGTTTGAAAAAACGAAGCGCGGTTTGGCGTTTTTAGGCTTACTAGGCTAAGTTTGGATCTTGTTGTTCAGGTGTTGCGTAAGCAAATATGACGGATCCGCCCTGAACTAGGTTAATAAACTGGTTAATCTTCTGATCGCTTACCGCAAAGCAACCCCAGCTGTGTCCAGCACCGTCTGAGTTCACGTAGGAAGCTTTATGAATCTCAATGTCTCGGGTTACGGCATTGTCATTGATGCCTGGCTCCAAGCCAATGACATGTTCAGATCGACCATGCTCACCACTATAGGTTTCACCGGTTACATAGGCGCCTAAGCTGGTTGCGTTTGATCCTTGGACGTTCGAGAAGTGAGTAGCAATGTCACCATTACCACTCCCGCTCCCTTGAGCCACGTGAGCACTCAAGACGACTTTGTCGGTTCGCAAGTCAATGACGTGCAACCGGTCCATCGTGGAGGGCTCATCAAAGTTGACGATTGTAAGGTAGTTGGGGTTACCCACTTGATGTTTTTGTTGCGCGTAGAGGTAGCCTTTTAACGCATATTCTACCGCATTTTTGCTTAATTCTGGGTTATTCGCCAAGATGGCGTTTTCCGTTGATTGTAAAGTGCTTGCTGTAAGCGCTGCAACCGGAAGTTGATCACTCGCAAAGGCTGACAGGCTGGCACTCAGTAAGAGTACAGATAGCGTTGCTGTAGATGCAGTAAGTAGTCTTCGCATTGTTCACCATTAATTTGTTTAGCCATTTTGTACAGGCTGGCCTTCTTCCGGTGAACCCATTAAAAACGTCGTGTTCTAAGCCTATGTACGCCTTAAGTCACTGTTTTTCTGAACTATAAACTATAAAGTTCAAAAAACGAACAGTTAATTTAACTGATTTTGGCCATAAATTCAAGTTTTCATTAATATCTATTAAAATCAATGTATTATATTACTTTTTGACGCTTAGCTTGTAAAGCAAGCATCTTCCTCTTATCATGAAAAGCCAGAGAGCGAGCTATGAGAAGATTTGCCTTAAGTTTAATTTCACTAATCCTGGGCCTGGCTACAATGCCGGCCTTTGCCGACGTGTCCGCGCTCAAAGTGGATAATGGTATGCACGTTAAGATCATCTGCGGGAAGCGCATACAGCTTTCGGTGAAGGGACGTGGCAGCCAGAACGTTCGTGCAGCAATTAATGGGGCTAGCCTTGAGCTTAGCTATGCTAAGCCTTTATTTGGAAAGCAGACTGGCGACGAGGTCAACGTCCGTTTAACACTAGGGCAACCGCTGCAAAGTGTACTGCTGGATGATGGTGTGTCTGCGTTGATTCCGGCTTGTGCCCTTGATCCCACTTCAGCCAGTTTAACCCTTTTCCACCAGGCAAAAGCCTTGGTTTACAGCAATTCAAAATCGCTTATCATCACGATGGATTCAGGTGCTGAAGCCCATGTTCGAGGTCAGGTTGGGAACTTAGCGTTGAGTATGAGTGGGAACTCCATTTTTAATTCACTGACAAATCGGCTTGCCGTGGATAATGCCAATGTGACGGTGTCTCAAAATTCTCAAGCCAACCTTTGTGCAGCGCAGCAGGTTTTAGGAACCTCGAGCTATGGGGGTAAAGTTAATGTTAACCCAAACGCCATGGTCAAGGTCGATGTTTCGAATGGTGGCCAATTGATTCGAAATTATTGCAGTGCAAAATAGTGACTGTTTCTGCTGCTTAAATTCTGCATTAAACATCTGAGTCCGGCTTTTCCAAAACTCTTTTTCTTGACGTTGCTGGAGCTTTAAGACATGATATACACGGCGTAGGATTGTTCTATATTTAAGCAGCTTACCGTCACTGTTATTAACCTAGATAAATAAGGAACTCGACATGGATAACACAAGTGTCCCCAGCGAGGATCCCATCTTTAATTCCCACGAAAACACTTTAATTAAAGCAGAGCCACTGACCACTTCCTCAAGCCATATCATACCGTGGGTAATGTTTTTCACTGGAATTCTGTATTACTGTTTCGCTTATTTATTGCGAGTTTACCCGAGCGTAATGGAAGAGCAGATACGTAGTTATTTTCATATCACTGCCAGTGGTTTTGGGTTACTGACAGCTTTTTATTATTTTGCCTACGCACCAATACAGTTGCCTGTGGGTGTGATGGTGGATCGAATTGGTCCTCGACGTTCGCTGATTTTCGCTTCGATCTTGAGCACGACAGGCGTTTTCATTTTTGCGTCGGTTAAATTATTTGGTGTGGCTATTTTAGGTCGATACTTGATTGGTATTGGTGCTGGGTTTGCTTACGTAACCGCGTTAAAGTTAGCATCCGTTTGGTTGCCACGAAAATACTTTGCAACAGCAACGGGTGCTGTTACGGGGTTCGGTATGGTGTCAGCGATATTTACGGATTTATATCTGACGCACGCCATTCATATCGAGGGCTTTAAATATGCGCTCTTTTTCCCGCTTTATGTGGGCCTTACGCTGATTGTATTAATTTTTTTAATCTTACGAGATAAACCGAAAGAAAGAGCGGAAATACAAGAAGAGCAGGGGACATTAGGCTTTCGTCAATTATTCGAGTATTTACTGCAAATTGCGAAAAATCCACAGATGTGGGCAATTGGTGTTGTGGGTGCTTTGCTTTATCTACCTTCCTCTGTGTTTTTGGATGTTTGGGCGATCCCTTACTTGGAATATGTGCATCATTTTTCACCGGAACAGGCAGCGATGGGTGTTTCAGTCATGTTAACCGGATGGATTATTTCAAGCTTTAGTAGCGGAGCACTCTCGGATATCTTTTGCACGCGAAAAATGCCGCTGGTCGTTGCAAGTTTTCTTGCAACGATTGTGGCGTGCTTGATTCTTTATACGCACCATTTATCTTCGGGTGTTTTATATATGCTATTGTTTTTATTTGGCGTTTGTTGTGGTCCGCACCCTTTATGCTTTACGTTGAGTAAAGAAAACAACCCGCATCGTATTTCGGGAACCACCGTCGCTTTTGCGAATTTCGTTATTATGATGGGTGGTTTTATCTTTCAGCCTATTGTTGGGGATATTTTGGATTGGGTTTGGGATGGGAAAATTGTCGATGGCATACGCTTTTATAGCGCGACCCAATATGTTGAGGCATTAAGCATCATTCCGATCGGCTTGATAATTGCAGGTGTTATTACACTCTTTATCAAAGAGACGTATCAAAGCACCTCTTGAAATCCCATTGGTGGTCAGTCAGCGACTTTGAAGCAGCGTTTCAGCTAACTGAAGAATCCCACCATCGGAACAGTGTCGTCATCTTTTTGATGAACACGTTCGGTAGGATACGTGAAGGGACTTGCTTGCAATAAAGATCCCAAAACTCCCCATACTTTTGCTTGCATCGCACTTCGTCACGCCGTGATCGGTGGATCAGCAGTAT
>CAYGED010000155.1:0-3896 GCA_964348555.1 uncultured Coxiellaceae bacterium | reverse complement strand
GCTTTATGCAATATCAGTAAATTGGATTTAAATAAAAAACCATCCGAATGACAGCCAATGGACAATTTTGCCCATGCTGGCTGGAAATTAAAGATCAGCAAAAATACAAGCGCAACACGAGCTGTCAATTTCATTTTTGCGTGCCCCTCATAGAAATTTAGACACCCAGGATGGGAGATATTGATCAGTGTGTTTTAATTCTTTTCGCAATCGCCGATAATCAGGCTCATATCGATCCACTTCAATCCAGAAATCTTTTGAATGGCCCATTACTTTAGTGTGGCAGAGCTCATGGATTAACACATAACGGACCAAGCGAGCCGGCAAAAAAAGCAATTTATAATTTAAACTAATATCTTGATTTGCAGAGCAGCTCCCCCACAGTGATTTTTGGCCACGGAATGATAGCTTTTGGTAAGGCATTTGATATTGCTTACTGAGCTTGTCCATCCAAGGGGTTAAATGCTCTTCAGCCTGTTTTTTTAACCAGTCGTGCAACAATCCACAACAGTCGTCAAATTTTTTAATCGGCCCAGTAATAAACACATTGTTGTTCTCCTCCGTCAGTGTAAACGTTTCCTGATTCATTAAATTCTGGTAAGAAATATCCTTCGTCATGGCCACTGTATAAAGAATAATTTTACTGGGCCAGTTATTTGGATTTTTGAAGTCTAAAGATAGTTTTTTCTTATCTGTCATCACTGCTTTACTCTTTTAGTCGATAGGGTCCGCCGTTCTCAACGGCACGTGTTTTTTCGCGATCAAACAATACATCGTTGGGATGATAAATAACGTAAACAATGTGCCGATCAACATGCCCGCCGCAATGACCAAACCAATGTCAAAACGACTCACCGCACCGGCCCCTTGAGCCAGTAACAACGGAAGCACCCCAAGCACCATGGCCGCGGTAGTCATTAAAATAGGACGTAAGCGAATCGCGGCGGATTTTTCAATGGCCTCTCTCAACGAAAGTCCCTCCTCAATCTGCAACTTGTTAGCAAAATCAACCATTAATATACCATGCTTGCTAATCAAACCAATGAGTGTAATCAAGCCAATCTGCGTGTAAATATTAATGGTTCCTAAGCCTAAGTTCAAAGGGATGAGCGCTCCGCAAATCGACATGGGCACGCTAATTAATATCACCAGTGGATCTCGAAAGCTTTCAAACTGCGCGGCCAACACTAAATAAATGATCAGGATCGCCAGGAAAAAAGTCACTAATAACACTCCCCTTTCTTTGACATACTGGCGCAATTCGCCTGCAAAATCGTAGCTCATGCCATGAGGAAGCATTTTATCTGCTGTCATTTGAAGATACGCGAGCCCCTCCCCTAATGCATGACCCGGTGCCATGACCGCATCAATCTTTGCTGCATTTAATTGTTGGAAATGCGATAGCATGTTAGGCTGAGTCAACAACTTTAGCGTCACAAAAGATTGTATCGGCACCAGATTCCCGGAGGCGGTTCTCACGTTAATCTGCTCAATGTCGCTTGGATTTAATCGGTATTCTCGGCTCAATTCAGGAATCACTTCATAGCTTTCACCAAACATTGAAAAACGATTAACGTAATTGCCCCCAAATGAATAGGCTAGCGTCGCAGCAAGGTTTTGCATATCAATGCCCAAATCGCCCGCTTTGTTTCGATCGATTTTAATCATTAACTCCGGCTTATCGTATTTAAGTTCACTCGCCACAAAAAGAAAAAGCCCGCTTTTATTGGCTGCTTGGACTATCTTTTCAGCCACTGGAAAAATATCACTAAAAGGTTCAATCGATGTAATTAAAAATTGCACGGGCAAACCACCTCCCCCACCTGGCAAGGACGGAAGTGGGAATATGACCGTTTGCAAACCCGCCACTTGATTTAACTCTTCCTGCAAAATTTGCTGAGCTTCTTTTTGCGTTTGTTTTCGTTCATTCCAAGGTTTCATGATAATGGCCGATAAGACCGTGTTTACCGTGCCAAAACCATTAACGACGAAATAATTTTCCCGTGATGGTAACTTTTCAAAAAATTTATTAAATTCTCTTGTGTATGCCTGAACGTAATCGATGTTAGCGTATTCTGGCGCAAGTGCTTGAACAAACAAAGCACCTTGGTCTTCTTCCGGTGCCAACTCCGATAAAGAGTTCTGATAGAGAAACACACAACTGAGTAACACCACCACAGCAAAAACAACCGCAACCGGTCGGTAATTCAAAACACCGTGCAATCGACGTGAATAAAACTGTTTTATCCTATCAAATACATGATCAATGAAATGCACGAATCGTTGCTGACTCGTCCTCGTCGTCAAAATTTTCGAACACATCATGGGCGATAACGTGAGCGCGATCACGCCCGACACAATCACCGCCCCCGCCAAGGTGAATGCAAACTCTGTAAATAACGCACCGGTTAAACCCGTCATAAATCCAATCGGCGCATAAACGGCCGCTAACGTGATTGTCATGGAAATAATGGGTAGTGCAATTTCTCGAGCGCCTTTGATCGTTGCCTGAAACCCATCCATGCCGGCCTCAACGTGTCGATAAATATTTTCAACGACAACGATCGCGTCATCCACCACTAATCCAATCGCCAACACCATGGCGAGCAGCGTCAATAAATTAATGGAATAACCCAGCACGTGCATCAAATAACACACACCAATCAATGACAAGGGTATCGTGATGACAGGAATAATGACGGTGCGAATTGAACCCAAAAATAAAAAGATGACAATGATCACGATAATCGTGGCTTCAATAATCGTCTTAATGACTTCTTGCAAGGATGCGTGAATGTAACGAGTTGCATCATACACAACAGTCGAATGCAACGTGGGCGGATACAAAGTTTTCAATGTTGGTAAAAGAAGCTGAACATCTTTAATCACTGACAAAGGATTTGCAGTGGGTGAAGATTTTACGGCGACGAACACGGCGTTTTGTCCATTCATGGAAACCGAAGAATCATAGGTTTCCGATCCCAACTCCGTGTGACCGATATCCCGAATACGAATTAGCGTGTCGTTCACTTTCTTGATCACGATATTTTCAAACGCCTGTTGATTTTGCACATCAGTTTGCGCTGAAATGTAAAGTTGTATGTAATCCCCTTTTGTATTTCCCGCGGCCGTTTGAAAGTTATTTGCGGTCAAGGCTTGAATGACATCCGTTGGTGTAATCTGCAAAGACGCCATGCGTTTCGTGCTAAGCCAAACGCGCATGGCAAATGTTTTCCCGCCCAGAATATCAACTTCAGAGACGCCAAAAACCGTTTGGATTTTCGGCTGAATCGCTCGGTTAATGTAATCGGTAATCTGTTCGTTTATCATTTTTGTGCTAGTAAAACTGATATACAACAACGCCATTTGATCGCCGGTTGACTTCTGAATCACGGGCCGTTGCGATTCTTTCGGTAATTCATTTTGCACAGAAGCCACTTGGCTCATGATATCCGTGAATGCGGCGTTTGGACTGTAATTCAAGCGAATAAAAGCATTGATCGTGCTCACGCCCTGTGTGCTTGTCGAGCTGATGTAGTCAATACCTTGCGCGCTTGCAATGGCTTTCTCAAGCGGTGTGGTAATAAATCCATTCACTAAAGAAGCGGGAGCGCCTGGGTAATAAGTGGAAACAGTAATCACTGTGTTAGTCATTTCAGGGTATTGACGCACTTGCAAGGTTTCTATCGCGCGTAAGCCCAAAATAAAAATCAAGGTGCTGATCACAACCGCGAGCACGGGTCTGCAAATGAAAATGTCCGTCAATCGTTTCATCAGCCACCACGAAGCGCATCGGGTTTTATCGGGGGTAACTTGACATCATTATTGATAACGATAACAATCCCATCGTTTAATTTATTTGACCCGCGGTAACCACTTCTTCACCCGCCTTGATG